>PUNG01000091.1 GCA_003551675.1 Thermoplasmata archaeon | reverse complement strand
CTTCACCGAGTTCGTAACGATGCCGGGCCGCCATGCCGTGAACATCGATCTCGGGCAGTGCGTAGTCGCCATCCGGATCCGGTCCTCCAAAGGTGTTGGGCCAGTAGTTCGGTCCCTCGTCCATGTCATAACGCATGTGTCCGTCCCTCTGATAGTTGTTCACAGCGGCCTTCGGTCTGTTGATGGGCAGCTGCTGATAGTTTGTGCCAAGTCTATGTCTGTGGGTATCGTGGTAGCTGAAAAGCCGTCCCTGCAGCAGCCTGTCGGGCGACGGTCCTATGCCGGGAACGAAGTTCGCTGGAGAGAAGGCTGCCTGCTCCACCTCTGCAAAATAATTCTTCGGGTTCCTGTTCAACACCATCTTACCAAGCGGTATCACAGGATAATCATCGTGGGGCCAAACCTTGGTTATATCGAAGGGGTCGAACCTGTATTCCTCGGCCTCTTCAGGTGTCATGATCTGCACGTAGACCGACCATGACGGGTAGTCCCCTCGCTCTATGCTATCGAAAAGATCTCCTGTGGCGTGATCAGGGTCTTCACCCGCCAATTCCTCTGCCTCCTCTCGCGTCAGATTCTCTATGCCTTGATCGGTCTTGAAATGGTACTTCACCCAGACGTATTCCCCTTCCTCGTTGTACCACATGAAGGTATGGCTGCTGTAGCCGTTCATGTGTCTGTAGGTCTTGGGGGTCCCACGGTCGGAGAACAGTATGGTCACCTGGTGTATGGACTCCGGAGTCAGCGACAGGAAATCCCAGAACATGTCTGGATCTTTGAGATTGCTCTTCGGATCCCGTTTCTGAGTGTGTATGAAATCAGGGAACTTCATGGCGTCGCGTATGAAAAATATGGGTGTGTTGTTGCCGACCATGTCGTAGTTCCCCTCCTCCGTATAGAATTTGACAGCGAACCCCCTGGGATCCCTAGCCGAGTCCGCGGAGCCCTTCTCACCGCCGACGGTGGAGAACCTGACGAATACATCTGTCCGTTTTCCAACTTCCGATAAGAATTTAGCCCGTGTATACTGGCTGAGGTCGTTGGTCACCTCGAAGTAACCGTGGGCTCCCGCGCCTTTTGCGTGAACCACACGTTCCGGTATGCGCTCTCTATCAAAATGAGCTAGCTTTTCTAGAAGATGAACATCCTGCAGCAGCGTGGGCCCCTTTTCTCCGGCAGTCATGGAGTCTAGATCATCATCTACGGGCTCGCCTGTGTTTTTCGTGAACTTCTTTTTCTTATCCATTTAGATCCCTCATGCGAACTATATGATATCAGACTTATTTAGTTTTTATCGGAAGGAGAAAAAGTCGGGATCGTCAGTAGATGAGAGGATACACCCACTGCGATGATGAGCAGTAAGATCCGTATGATCAGCATGTCCACCACGTAAAAAGCTGAGTACAGGATCGATGCCCAAAGGGCGAACAGTGCCACCGCTTTAACCTTCAAAGAGATACCCCGTCCCTCCATATAGTTGGATATGTAATCACCAAAGATACGGTTCTTCAGCAGCCACCTGTGAAACCTTTTTGAGCTCTTGGAGTAGCAAGCGGCGGACAGCAGCAGGAAAGGCGTAGTAGGTAACAATCGGATCACTATGCCGATCATACCGATCACCAGGAAAAAAGTCCCAGCTATGAACAAGATACCCCTGACCAAGGGATTTGGAGATATATCTATGGTAGCAACCACACCCTTTCTAGCACCTTCATCGTACATATCCGCCTTCGACCTGACTACATAGTTTATGTTATAAAAAAATATTTGCCGGTTTTTAAATACATCGAACGTCCATTTTTAAGGCGGATGAATATAAGAAGATTCTAAATGATCGATCTCGGCCAGCGGTCTGCTCTCATCTTTGCCTCCGAAACGGCTATGGATTGATAGGGATTTTCGTTGATATGTGTCCCTTCACTTCTCCTCCAAGATAAAAAATCAACATGTAATTTTTAGGGTGGAATGGATCTACCCAATCCTCAAAAACCTTCGCCTTCCTGCGGATATTTCAGGAACTTGTTCCTCAACGCTGGCTCTCACGCTCCCTTCTCGCCTGCTCGGGGAGGAAGGGTTTTGAGGGTTAGTGATTTGTGTTCTAGAAAGGTAGTTTTATAATTTAGTCGTTCGATACTCTAATATGGTCGAGAGCAAAGCTCATAAAGAGATGAGGAAGGAAGTGGAAAAGAGGCTTGAAGAGAAAGAAGTTGACTTCATTTCCTCTCATTCTCCAGATTCAGAAGGTGTTGGCCCCATACTTTATTTAGGTGATCCTGTGGAAAAGGACTGTTCAAGGTCCGCACTACGGATATCTCAGCCGGATATCCTGGTGGAAAAGGAAGAAGGAACTATCAGTGTGATCGAGATCGAAAGAGAAGCGAAGACTCCGAAATATATATTGGGTGATGTGTACGCGGTTCTGCACTCTGAATGTTATAGTGATGAGGTCGGAAGAGTGAAGGAACTCGACGAAGTCGATAGGATCTACATCTTGATAGCTGAGGAGAGGGCTAAGAAGGGAGTTAAGGCCCGTCAGTATGATCTTCTTGTAGGTCGGTTGGGATCGGATCTTGAGGTGGATTTTAAGGTGTTTTGGGGAGAAGAAGTTGAGGAATTGGTAGAAAAATCTCTAGGATTTTAGACTTGATGGGGCATTTTCGAGGAGAGTTATTTGACTGGGACACAGAAGAGTATAAAGAGTCCTACCCGAACACCTCTACCATCCTTTTCCCGTCTTTGGTCAGCTCGTAATCCCCACGATCTTCCTTTTTCAGATAACCTTTATTCAACCACTTTTCCAAGAACTGCCTCCGGTAGCGCATCACGGCGCTCTGACTGACTTTTTTCCTCTCCTTTTTGTAAATATCGTCCATCAATCCTTTCTCTGCCAGCTTCTCAACGATGTTTTTTGCGTTCGTGAGTCCGCCGCGCTCTTTCACCTCTTTCAGCACCTTCAAGCCCTGGATCAACCGGTGGTCCGGAGTCGGCAGGTTGAAAGAGATTATCTCTCTGGGCTCGCTCACTTTTTTTGCGAGTCCCACTAGCTCTCCGTCTTCGCAGTACACATCTTCTATCTTATCTTGATCTACCGTGTACTCTTCTGCAGCGACGTGGAACGCCCTGCCGCCTTCCATCATGGTGGCCACAAGACCAGCGGCGCAAAAGACCCGGCTGCCCGCACTGACGTTCACGTAGACCAGATTATCTTTAGACCTTTCCTCCCGTATCAGCTCAAGGAGCTTTTTCAACATGCTCTATAATCTTCGGAGAGTGTAAATGGTCCAAAAATAAAATAGGTGTATCTGTTCTGGAAGATCTAAAAGAAAAAAGCAAAGACGTAAGATGGAAAAACAATTCCAGAAAGGAAAAATACAT
>PUNG01000115.1 GCA_003551675.1 Thermoplasmata archaeon | reverse complement strand
CAGCAAGATGGATCTTATCAGGAAGAAGAGGTTTACCCGCAAGATGAACAGCAAGATGGATCTTATCAGGAAGAAGAGGTTTACCCGCAAGATGAACAGCAAGATGGATCTTATCAGGAAGGAGATATTCCTGCAGAAGAAGATTCTAAAACTGAGTGAAAATCGAACCATAGACTACAAAATACTTATGTGAGGAGCACCCTTATGGATACTGATGGATAGAAAAGAAAAACCAGTGTTACGGGTGACCAAAAAAGAGGGACAGGAGAATCTAAAAAGGTTGAAAGAGGAAAACAAACTGGACCCCGAAAGGAAGATCTGTGAAGAAGGAGATGATCTTCTGATACCCGTAAAAGAAGGGGGAAACGAAGAAAGTTATGACTTGGAAAAGAGGACGCCTTCAAATACATCACCTTTTTATCAGATAAAACAAAAGTTGAACTTGCCTGATAAGGAAAAGAAGAAACTACCGAACAGGTGGGAGATGATAGGGGATGTTCTCTTTCTTAAGCTGCCTGAAGAATTATACTCTAAAAAAAAGGAGATAGCTGAAGCATACGCTCTGGTATTGGGAGCTAAGACAGTAATGCTGCAGGGCGGTATCGAGGGAAAAAAGAGAGAACCCGTGGTAGAAAAAATATACGGCGAAGAAACCGAAACGATCCACCTCGAGAACGGGATCCGCTACAAACTTGATACGGCAAAATTGATGTTTTCCAGCGGCAACATAGACGAAAGGATCAGGATAGTCGATCTTGTTAAGAAGGGAGAAGTAGTTGTGGATATGTTTGCCGGTATAGGCTACTTTTCTTTACCCATGGCTGTCCATGGAGAGCCTGAAAAGATATATTCGTTGGAGATAAATCCAACTGCGTTCCATTACCTAAAAGAGAACATAATATTGAACGGAGTGGATAGTATAGTTGAGCCGAACTGTCTTGATAACCGTGATTTTTCTTTCACAGGTGCCGACAGAGTGGTCATGGGTTACCTTCACGAGACTTGGATGTATCTCGACAAGGCGGTGAAACTGATGGGGGACGAAGGGACCATCCATTACCACACTATCTGCAGGGACAAAGAGTTCCCTGAAGATGTTAAAAGGCAGATTGAAGAAAATGTACCAGCGAATTTTGAGATATCAAACATCAAGATCATCAAATCATATGCCCCCCATGTTTTTCACGTAGTTGCGGACATAGATGTAGAAAAAAATAAATGATCATACTTATTTAACATTTTGAGTGGATCAGCGTTAAGAGAGGATATCATCATGAAAGAGTGCCCCAACTGCGGAACCGTCTGTTCCTACGGTCAGAATATATGTCCGGAATGTGGAAATAGAAATTTTCCACCTCCTAATCAAGGAACCGATGATCGTCCTTTCCTGCGAGGGGATCTAGACATATCCGAGACCTTTTCTATCACGATCGATATATTCAGTAAAAATTGGGTTTCTTTTTTAGCTTACTGGTCTATACCTGTCATGTTGGCGGTACTTCTAGGTTTTTATAGCAATTGGATGGCATACCGTATGGTAGGAACGCTGCCTACCGCCGATCTGTCAGAGGTAATTCAAGATCTTATGAGGATACTTTTTTTAGCGCTTTCACTTTCACTGGTGGTTTGGATAATACAATTGATATTTATAGGGGGTCTAGTGGGTATGACAAAAGAGGTTTATGAGAGTGGAAAGACCAGTGTAGATACGGGGTTCAAGTATCTCAAGAAGTATCCTCTAGGTGTTTTAGGTGCGGGTATATTATTGACTATTCTTATATCGATAGGTTTGGTACTATGTCTGATACCAGGCCTTCTATTTTGCTATTGGTGGGTATTCACTATCCCCATATTGGTGATCGAAGGTAAAGGTATCTCCGAAGCTATGTCGACTAGCAAAGATTTTGCGGATAGATTTGATACGTTGGGATTTACGTTGGTCTTGATGCTTGTGTTAGTTGCATTCCAAATACTCGGAGGATGGATGGGAAGTGCCCTGTCGTCTCTAGTACCCGGCTTTTACACTGCCCAAATGATGTTGCAACCCGTATTCAATGGTATTGTATCGTTGATACTTGTGAATCTAGTTACTATCGCTCTCACCGTACATTATCTTTGCGCTCGTTTAGGAAGCACACGGGAACTCGATTTTGATACCGATGTGCCAGGATATAGACCTCCTGCACCACCGATAAGATGAGTACAAAGGCAAAATCTATTTGTAATCAAACTAATATTTATGGTAATATGAAGATAGCAAAGTTTTGGGAGGAAAAGGGAGAAAACAAGGTCAGTTGCAGCCTCTGTCCTCACAATTGTGCTATAAAAGAGGGGAAAAGAGGTATCTGCGGTGTTCGAGAGAACAGAGGAGGTGTACTGTACTCTTTGGTTTATGGTAAAGCCGCTTCGCTGACCGGTGACCCCATCGAGAAGAAACCACTCTATCATTTTTATCCGGGTACTCAGGTACTATCCTATGGTACTATGGGGTGTAATTTCAGTTGCAACTTCTGTCAGAACCGAAGCCTTTCCTGTGGTAGTCCTGATAGTCCTTATCTGCGAGAATGGACAGTTGAAAAGATGGTGAATGAAGTTAAAAAATATCACGGCGTCGCTTGGACCTATAACGAGCCTACTATATCTTACGAATTTAGCTATGATGTTTTTAAGGAGTTGAAGGAGAGGGAAGGTAAAGAGAAATACACAGTATATGTGACCAACGGATATATGGAGAAAGAACCGCTAGATGAGATCGCACCTTATCTAGACGCCATGAACATAGACATCAAAGCCTTCGATGAGAAATTTTACCAAAAGATAGTCGGCGGTGAGCTGAGGCCGGTTCTTAAAACTGCTAAAAGGGCGGTAGAAAAAAACATCCATGTGGAGGTGACTTATCTTATCATACCTGGACACAACGATTCTCAGGAAGAACTGCGGCGATTCTCGAGATGGGTGGCTGAAAATTTGGGGAAAGACAACGTGGTGCATTTCTCAAGATTTCATCCCGATCATGAGATGAGAAACGTTCCCCCTACTCATGCGAAAAAGATGAAAGAGGCTAGAAAGATAGCTGAAAGCCAGGGGCTGAATTTCGTTTATTTGGGGAATATGCCCGCGGATAACGATACCAGGTGCCCAAATTGTGGTAAATCGGTACTTTCTAGAGCTTACTTCTCCTCCGGAGAATCGAAATTAAAAAATGGTAGATGCCCTAAATGTGGACGAGACATACCGATAATAGCGTGAGAGTTTAAACCATTTCGTATTCTATACAGTATTCTTCATCGACCCCTTTATTCCTTCTATTCAGTTTTTTGACGATCTTGTCCAAATCATCCTGGGAAAGCATGAAAAGAACGTTGAGTCCTTTTTCCGCCGCGTTCATAGATGCATCGATGGGTGCAAAAAATATGTCGGGTTTTAGATCCATCATATTGCATAGGCCTAATTGCGTTTCTTCCATAACAGCGATTTTATCGTATCCTAATCCTTTTATCTTATCCTTTAGTTCGTTTACTTTTTCGTTTATTCTTTCATCGATCTCAAGGTCCGATTTCAACAGGTATAATTTACCGACATCTATATCGGTTATACCTCTAAGTGCACCCACCTTCAAAGGTTGATTTTTTTCTGCATCATGCAGAGCTATGCCCTCACTATTTGATCTCTGTAGTGATGCCTTGAGCACCCCCTTCTTCATGGAAAGACCCACTCTGTCATCTTTTTTTATCATCTCTGACGCTATAGCCGTGGTTGTTGATATGAGATCTATCTTGTTACTAGCTTCGTTCAGAAAATTTCCAAGCTCGGTGAGTATCTCCCTCACGAGTTCCATGCCTTTAGAGGTAGGATGATACGTGCCGCTAGACCTATCGATCAACTCTTCTTTTTCCATCTCGGAAACGTAGTTAGACGCAGCCTGCTCGCTGATATCGAGTTCTGAAGCTATATCCGCTAGTTTACCTGGTTCTTCTATCGCGGACCTATATAATATCAAAAATTTCGTCAATCTTTTTTTATCCCTCAATATCTTCATCTGTATCAACAAAATGAAAGGAAGAGAAATATAAGTTGTTTTCGACCTTTATAGCATGATAGAAGCAAAAATTAACCAACAAGCTTTAAATAAATCGATAACTTTCACTGTACTAATGTTGAGGTGGAAATCCCATGAAAATTAGCAAATCTTTTCTATGCATTTTAGTTGCGGCGATATTGTTGGTCTCTGTTTTTTTTGCAGGAACGGTTTTTTCTGCAGGTGAAACAGAAAACGAGATAAGTATATTAGTCCATAAAAGAACCGGAAACTCAGGTCCTAATTATTTTAGATCTAACCGGGATTACGAACTGATAGAAGATTACGACTCTTTCATGCTGATAGAGACATCGGAGGAAAATGCAGCACTTTTACAACAACGTGGCTATGTTGTGGAGAACTTGGAGAATAGAGATCACGTAGGTCTTCAGTCGTATTCTTTCAGGACGGGAGAAGGTGAGCCGGACATACCAGAAGAACTGAAGATAGAAAGTTATCCCGAAGACGGTAGCTGTCATTACATAGTTCAATTCATAGGTCCTATAAGGCCGGAATGGAGTGAGCAGTTAAAAGAAAGGGGAGTAGTTATTCACGAGTTCAGACAGAGATTCAATTTTATCGTAGAGATGGACGTTGAAACTAAAAGAGAAGTAGAAGACCTGGATTTTGTCAATTGGGTAGGAATCTATCAGCCCGCCTATCGTTTCGATGGAGATCTTTTAGAAGGATCTGGTGAATTGTATCTAGAAGTATCATTCTTTGAGGGAACAGATCCCGTTGAGGTGGGTAATAAGATCATGGAACTCGACTGTGCCATAGACTCGATCGTGGGTGATAGAGTTAACTTGTATGCTGATGCCCAGAGTGTCGAGGAGTTAGCCAAGATTCATGGGGTAAGATCGATAACTGAAGGTGTAGAAGAGCACCGACTACTCAATGACGATGCTACCTGGATAACACAGACCAATGAAGATGGTTGGAGAAAAGTCACGGATATCGGGGTCACGGGAAAAGGTCAACTGATAACTGTGATGGACAGCGAGCTCGACGTGGAACATGAGGCCTTTTCGGATCCTGACGACAATCCTGTGGGTTTCACCCACAGAAAAGTCCACGATAGATACGTTCCTGAAGGCGCTGGAGGGGATGTAGATGCTGGTATCTATCACGGTACTCACGTTACAGGTACTGTATTAGGTAATTCACCGAGTTATGATATGTACAGTAATCATGACGGCCACGCGATGGATGCTCGGGTGATATTCCAAGATGTTAGTAGTGATGACAGAGGATCCGTTATTGTTCCCCCAGACATGTACTCAGATGGTTATGGCGATGCCTACGATAAAGGCTCAAGGATCCACACTAACAGTTGGGGTGGTGGTTCTGGTTATACTGATTTAGCCTTAACTTCAGATGAGTTTATCTGGGATCATAAAGATTTTAACATCGTATTTGCCGCAGGGAACAGCGGGCCTGGAGAGGAGACGATGTCAGCGCAGGGGGAAGCAAAGAATATTTTGACAGTAGGAGGCGTGCAGAACGCCGCTGAACCCGATCCTAGAGGTGTAAACCAGATCGCCCAGGAACATACTCAAGATGATGATACTCAAGATAATATGTATGATCTCAGTAGTAGAGGTTATGCTGAGGACGGTAGAATAAAACCAACTATTCTGCATGTAGCTGAATGGGTTACTTCCGCAGGTCAAGGTGGAAATGATTACGAATCTATGTCGGGTACGAGCATGTCTGCTCCAGGAATAGCCGGTCAGGCCGGACAGGTTTCTCAGTACTACATAGATGGTTGGTATCCCTCGGGTGAACCTAACATGGCAGATGGTTTCAATCCAAGCAGCGCACTGGTAAAATCTACTTTGATAAACGGAGCAGTAGAAATATCTGGAACCAGTGCCTATGAAAACGATGAGAGGTTCCCAAATAACGATCAAGGCTTTGGTAGAAGTAAACTTGATAGAGCACTGCATTTCCAAGGTGATTCACGAAACCTTATAGCTTTTGATTCTGTAGGAAGAGACCTTGAGCTTGCAACAGGCGATAGCTGGAGCATGGAGTTCGAGGTCGATGATCCTTCCCAGGAGTTAGAAGTCACGTTGGTATGGAGTGATTATCCTGGACCGGACGAAGCAGATGAAGACAATCCGGCTCTGATGAACGACCTCGACCTTGAATTGACTGACCCAGACGGCACGAGATACGTGGGCAATGCATTCACTGGTCACGAGCCAGGGTACTCAGACCCCGACCCAACCGATAATCCATGGAGTGGACTACGAGATGGAGAGTTTGACGGATTGAACGTGGAGGAAAATATCCTCTTGTTACCCGATCAGAACGATTTAGAAGAAGGTACTCACGAAGTTACTGTCACGGCTCATAATGTTCCCAGATATACACAACCCTTCGCTCTGGTGATCAGCGGCGGCGTTAGTGAGATAGATCCGGGAAAACCAGATATCGAAATACAAAACCCTACGGGTGGAGAGGAGTTCGATGCAAACGATGACATCGAGATCCAATGGGATGTTTCTGCTGGAGCTGCACCGATAGATGTCGTAGATATCGAGTTCAAAGTTGACGAAGGATTTATGTGGGAACCCATAGCTACCATCGAAACTGATGGCGGCGAAGGAAGTTACACTTGGACTTTACCTAATGAAGACAGCGAACAATGTTATATCCGAGTCACTGCAAGAGATGAGGAATATGTGACGAGTAGCGACGCTAGTGATGCATTCACAATCGAAGGCATACCACCGGAACCTCCAAGAGATCTTAAAGTTGAGCATTATGGTACGGACTATGCAGATAATTTGGTCACTTGGCGGCGCAGTGTAGACGATGATGATCTGAGTCAGTATCACGTCTACCGTTCACAATTTGAAGACGGCGATTGGGATCAATATGATCCGGTCAGAACGGTGATCGCAGATGGTTCTGAGGAATATAGTTTTGTGGATCACGGAAGAGGTATAGGGGACGATACAACATGGTGGTATGTAGTAAGATCCGTGGGGATGGGTCGCCCAGGCATAGGTATAGAGGAGAAAAATGAAGATGCGGTGCCGGAACCCTTTGGGTACGAACTCAGCATAGAAGTAGAAGGCGAAGGAACTACTGATCCAAGATCTGACAGAAGTCATCATTATACGGAAGGAGATGAAGTGGATGTAGCGGCTACGCCGGAAGAAGGATGGCACTTCGTGGAATGGAGTGGAGACGTACCCGATGGAGAAGAAGAAAACGAAGAGATCACGATCGAGATGGACGAAGATAAAGAAATTACTGCACATTTTGAAATCAATACATATGAATTGATTGTAGATATAGAGGGAGAAGGCGATGTAGAACTGAATCCGTCAGAACCTGATAATATCTATGATCACGGAACAGAAGTGATACTCACGGCTACACCAGAAGAAGGATGGAGATTTTTAGGATGGACCGGAGACCACACCAGTCCTGTAGAGCAGATATCTCTAACCATGGATGAAGAAAAATCCATAGAGGCGCACTTTGAAAAAATGACATACGAGTTGGCCGTCGATGTGGTTGGTGAAGGAAGCGTAGATATAGATTCAGAACAAGATGAATATGATCACGGAACTGAAGTGACACTCACTGCGATTCCAGACGAAGGACATAGTTTCGTTGAATGGTCCGGGGATCATCAAGGAGATGAGGAAGAGATAACCATAATCATGGATGAGTATAAGGAAGTCACAGCACATTTTGAAATAAGGAGATACGAATTATCGTTTAACATCCAAGGTGAAGGAGACGTGAGCGTATTTCCGGACAGAGATGAGTATGATCATGGAAGAGATGTAGAACTAAGAGCTATTCCTGACGAACATTGGTACTTCGTAGAATGGACGGGGGATTATGAAGGCACCATGGAAGAGATAACCATCACCATGTATGATAATAAAGAAGTAACAGCACACTTCGAAGAGAAGACATATGGGCTCAATACATATGTTAGTGGAGATGGACATATCGAAAGGTATCCTGACGAAGACGAATATTCTCCAGAAGACGAAGTGACTATGGAAGCAGTTCCAGACGAGGACTGGGAATTCGTCGAATGGTCAGGTGATATCCCTCTAGGTGAAAGATATGAACAAGAGATAACCATAGTCATGGACCAAGAGAAGGAGGTCACGGCACACTTCAGAGCGATAGATTACTTTGAGCTTACAGTGAACATCGAAGGTGAAGGGATCGTAGAAGTTGATGAACAGGAGATCGATGACGAAGAAATATGGTCCGAGGAGTTCCGAGATGGAACTGAGTTAAAACTAGAAGCTATCTCCGACTATGGCTGGGAATTCCATAGATGGACTGGTGATTACATGACCACCAGTGAAGATATAGACGTCACCATGAACGAAGACAGAACAGTCACAGCGAACTTTGAGAGGCAGGAGTTTGAATTGGTCATAGAAATTGGCGAAGGAGAAGGCACTACGGAACCAAGGCCGGGCACTTACAGTCATGCATACGAGGAAGAGATAATCATAGAAGCCATTCCAAACTATGGTTGGGTATTTGATGGATGGTCGGGAGATTATCTTGAAGGTACCGAGGACGATGAGACCATAACCATCAGCATTGACGAAAGTAAATCTTTCACGGCCAACTTCATAATGGCATCGCATTTCGAAGTAGAGATAACTTCACCTGGTGAAGACGAAGAATTCTATGAAGGTGATGAGATCACTGTCGAATACAGTGTAAGGAACACGGGAGATATCGAAGGGGTTCAAGACATAGAGTTCTATGTAGATGATATGCATATCGATACCGAAACTGTTAGCTTAGGCCCGGGTGAAAGTTATGAAGGTGAGTTCAGATGGGAAACAGAAGAAGACGGTGAAGTAAAATTCGAGATATTTATCTCAGATGGTGAGGACCTCGTAGGAAGCACGGTTGATATGAGAGTGTCGGTACTCGAAGATCCTTTCCCCTGGTGGATAATAATAGTGATAGTACTGATCGTAGTCGGTGTTGTAATCGCTGTTCTCTTGATGGGAAAGAAAGAGGATGAAGACGAAGACGAGGAAGAAGAAACTGAAATCGCAAGCAAACCTCCTGTCTTATTTGAAAAGGCAAATAAAGACGAAGGGAGTGACAGAGCAGGACTTGACGATGAAGATTCTTTGGGTATGGCTGCGGCTGCAGAGGAAACAGACTTGGATGAGACAGATGAGGAAAGAGAGACTACGGAAGAAGACGAAGAAGATTCTTTGGGTATGGCTGCGGCTGCAGAGGAAACAGACTTGGATGAGACAGAAGAGGAAATAGAGACTACGGAAGAAGACGAAGATATCGATGAAGATCAGGAGGAAGAAACAGACGATGAGGAAAGCAATACCTGTCAAACTTGCGGAAGTGGACTAAGATACATAGACGAATACGAGAAATGGTACTGCGATGATTGTCAAGAATACCGGTGAAAAAGAGAGAACAGGTATTCACCTCAAAACTCTTCTTTTTTTATAATTTTTAACTGACGCTAACAAGGCGATAAACCTCATGAAAAAAACCTCTACAAAATCTATAAATATATCAAAAACCTTACCGCAGATGATTGCTTGTTTGAAACCATATTATGGAGGACATGCATATGCATAAAATAAAAACAAAAGCTTTTTTAGCCGTATTGGCATCTACAGTTTTGTTGGTCTCTGTTTTTTCAGCGGGTGTTGTTTTCTCTGCTGAAGAAACGGAAGATGATACCTATATCCTGGTTTACAAAAGAGGTCCAGGTTTTAACACGGATTATTTCCGTAACGAGGATGGATATGAATTGATAGAGGAATATGATTCATATATCTTGGTGGAAACATCAGAAGAAAATATAGGACTTCTTAAGACTCAAGGATATGTTGTTGAGAGATTAGATAACCGAGATCATGTGGGTCTTCAGTCATATTCTTTCAGGACTAGAGAAGGCGAACCAGATATACCGGAAGAATTGAAGATAGAAAGTTATCCTGAAGACGGTAGCGGTTATTACATAGTTCAATTCATCGGCCCTATCAGAGAAGAGTGGAAAGAGAGGTTAGAAGATGAGGGAGTAGTTCTCCACGAGTTCAGACAGAGATTCAATTTTATAGTAGAGATGGACGCTGAGACCAAGAGGGATGTAGAGGAATTCGACTTTGTTAATTGGGTAGGTATATATCAACCAGCTTATAGATTTGATCAAGATCTGTTAGAAGAGCGGGGTGAGTTGTACTTGGATCTGTCTTTTTTCGATGATGTCGACGCAAAGCTTACGGTAAGAAAGTTGTTCTCTCTAGGTTGTGAGATAGACTCAGTAGTTGGTAACAGGGTAAGTCTATATTCTGATGCTGAATTTATAACAGAATTAGCCAACATCCATGGAGTGAAAGCGATAACCGAAGGAGTGGATGAGTATCAGTTATTCAATGCAGATGCCACTTGGGTAACTCAGACCAACGAAGAAGATAACAGAAAAGTTACGGAGCTTGGAGTCACGGGAAAAGGTCAGTTGATAACGGTTATGGACAGCGAACTCGATGTAGAACATGAGGCATTTGCGGATCCTGACGGCGATCCTATAGGCGACAATCATAGGAAGATCCAAAAACATTATGTGCCTGCAGATGCAGGTGGCGACCTAGAAGCAGGTGTATATCATGGTACGCATGTTGCGGGTACGGTTCTGGGGCAATCCCCTCCTTATGATGAATACAGCAATCACGACGGTAACGCCATGGGGGCTCGTCTTATATTTCAGGATGTTTCCGAAGATGATTTAGGGTCTGTTCTACCCCCTTCGGATATGTACGAAGATGCCTATGGTGATGTTTATGAGATGGGCTCAAGAATTCACACCAACAGTTGGGGTGGACGAGGGGGTTATGGGGAAGATGCCATAACATCTGACGAATTCATATGGGATCATAAAGACTTTAACATAGTGTACGCCGCAGGAAACGAAGGACCTGAAGCTGGTTCCATATCAGGCCAGGGAGAGGCCAAGAATATATTGACTGTTGGGGCCGTACAGAACGTTGGCGTAGAACCCATTGAACCCAGAGGAGGCTCTTTATCTCCTTCCCAAGAGGAAGAAGCCCAAGAGAATGTAGCAGGTTTTAGTAGCAGAGGTTATGCTGAAGACGGTAGAATAAAACCTACTATCATGCATGTTGGTGAAGGATTGATGTCAGCGGGTGAAAGAGGAGATATGGATTTACCAGAACCATTGGAATTCAATGATGAATTATCAAATTCTCCAAGTGATGAAGAGGAATACTCGGAGATGAGTGGTACAAGTATGTCTGCTCCAGGTATAGCGGGACAGGCGGGTCAGGTCAGACAGTACTACGAAGAAGGTTGGTATCCTCTTGGAACTCCACACGAAGAACTAGGGTTCAACCCAAGTAGCGCACTGGTAAAAGCTACGTTGATAAACAGTGCTGTGGAGGTTTCAGGTGAAGGTGCATACGAAAACGACTTAAGGTTCCCAAATAACGATCAAGGCTTTGGTAGAACCAAATTGGATAGGGCTCTTAATTTTGAAGGAGACGCGCGAAATAGTATTGTCTTTGATTCGTGGCTCGGTTCATGGGATAGAGGCATAGAACTAGAAACAGGTGAAAGCTGGGATATGGAGTTTGAGGTCGATGATCCTTCCCAAGAACTTGAAGTGACCCTTGCATGGAATGATCATCCTGGTCCAGAAGGTGCGGATGGAAACAATCCCGCGATGGTAAACGATCTCGACTTAGAGTTGATCGGTCCAGATGGTACGAGATATGCAGGTAACGCGTTCACTGGCCATAACCCAGGTTATTCAGAACCAGAGCCTACCAATAATCCGTGGAGCGGTTTGAGAGATGGTGGATTTGATGGTCTGAACGTTGAACAGAACATCCTCTTGTTGCCTGACCAGAACGATTTGGAAGAAGGAACTTATAAAGTCTCTGTGAATGCTCATAACGTTCCTGAAGGCAGGCAGGATTTTGCCGTAGTTATCAGTGGTGGTGTAGAGGACGAAGAGATAGGAGAGCCACCAGAAGTCGATCTTTTGTTTCCAGCAGGTGAAGAAGAGTTCGATGCGTATGACGAAAGAGATATAATGTGGGATATTTCTGAAGTTGACGTACCGCTTGATGTTGTAACGCTAGATTACAGCGCAGATGGAGGAAATAGTTGGAACGACATAGGATCCGTCGAGACAGGAGAGGGAGTATACGGCTGGACTGTGCCCAACGAGGACAGCGACGAATGTTACGTGAGGGTAACCGTAAGAGACGAAAATTACATGATAGCAAGAGATTTCAGCGAAGCATTTACCATAGTAGGCGTACCTCCACCTCCACCTGAAAATATTGCAGTAGAGCACGATGGTGAAGAGGATCAACATAACTTGATCACATGGGATGCAAGTCCTTATGACTCTGAATTTTTGAGTCACTACAACATCTATCGTGCAGAGGACCAAGATGGCCCGTGGGACCCCATAGCTGAGGTGGAAGATGATGGCTCAGCTAGTTACAGCTATGTTGATGAAGATAGTGGTGTAGGCGACGGAGTCCTATGGTGGTACATCGTAAGAGCCGTAGGCCATAATGGTTTGGAAGAGGAGAACGAAAACGCTGTGATGCAGCCCGATGAACTTGAGTTGACTATAGAAATATTAGGCGAAGGTGAAGTAACGGTGGATCCGGATGAAGAAAATTATCAACATGGAGATGAAGTCGAACTAACAGCGGTGCCAGACGAACACTGGTATTTCGTTGAATGGACAGGTGATCATGAAAGTGATGAGGACGAAATAACGATAGTGATGGACTCCCACAAATCCGTGACCGCTCATTTCGAAGAAATCACCTATGAACTCGACATAGTGGTAGAAGGGGAGGGGTATGTTGACGTGACCCCTGATTTAGATGAATACACAGAGGGAACTGAGGTTTCGCTGACTGCCGAACCCGCTGAAAGTTGGTCTTTTATCGAATGGACAGGAGACATAGACAAAATCGACGATCCCTATGCAGAGGAAACTACGATAGAGATGTGGAACGACTACAACATAACGGCTCACTTCGAAGAGATGCGCGAGCTGAGTGTAAGCGTTGAAGGTGAAGGCAACATCATAGTAGATGGCGAAGAATTCGAAGAATACACCGAAGAAATTCTTAAGGATACGGAGATCACACTAGAAGCCGTACCTGATGAGGGTTACGAATTTGTTGGCTGGACAGGTGATCACGAATCTGAGGAGGAAGAGATAACGATAATGCTGGACGAGGATAAGGAGATAACGGCCAATTTTGAGATAATCGAATATGTACTCACAATAAATGTAGAAGGAGAAGGCACTACCTATCCTGGATCTGGAGATCACACTTATGAGTATGGGGATGAGATAGAGATCGAGGCCTTTTCTGAACATGGATGGGTATTTGGAGGCTGGACAGGTGATCACGAATCTGAAGAGAAAGAAATAACCTTGGATATGTATGATGATAAGGAAATCACAGCGACCTTCCTTAGAGGGCCGCAATTTGATGTGAATATAATTTCGCCCGACGCTGATGAAGAATTTGGAACTGACGAAAAGATCACTTTTGGTTATGAGATAACCAACACGGGTGATGTAGAGGGAACACATGAAATAGAGTTCAAGGTTGACGGAGAACTAGAAGACAGCGTGGAGATAACACTTGGAGCGGGAGAGGTACATGAAGGAGAGTTTACTTGGGAAACAGAAGAAGAAGGTGATTATGAGATCGTCATAAGTGTAGATGGCGATGATATCGATGAGAGAATGATGGACCTGACGATATCTATTGAGGATCCATTCCCTCTTTTATTGATACTGGGGATAATCGTGATATTACTCGTAATAATAGTGATCGCAGGTATGTTCATGATGAAAAACAAGGGTAAATCCGATAAAGATGCCGAAGATGAATACACTCCTATTGAGGAGGAAAAAAGTGAAGTCATGGAGGAAGAAGAGTAATTATAGGTGAAATACATAAACCTGTAGGAATAAATCCTACTGTTACTCGAAACGAGTTCCCGTGATCATAACGAATTCGTTATGTCCTCCTCATCATGAGGGCTTCACTCAAAGTGAAATATGAGAATATTTTATGAGATCGATATATTCCTACACAAAGGATCTCTCCATCCCAGAGGTCGGTGTGATCTGATCTACATCCTATGTTCTAGATATGTTTCTTGATCTTTTTGTATGCCTTGATGTACCTATCACACGATTCAAGGGAACGATTTGTCCAATAGCCATCTCAGGAGTTTGATATCCTTGCTTGAGCATGATCCCTCTCCTGTTCGTTTGTTCCATATACGTCCTCAAATCCTTGCTTACCATTTCAGAGTAGATACATGTAAAAGGAAAGCTACATCACTATGAATAAGGAGTGTGCACCCTGCTCTTTTGTTTCTTTGAACAACGGGCTTGATTTTTTTCTCTCGGCGTGTATTTGCAGACAAATCGTTATTTAGCTACTGTTTGGTAACAAAGCACTGGAATCTATCTTCGCTATGCTTCTTATCCCTCATCATCACCAGTCTTCTTCTTCAGACTCGTCTTCGCCATCATTTTCATCATCGTCTTCACTCTCGTCTTCATCATCGTTTTCGCTATCTTCTTCTGACTCGTTTTCGCCATCATTTTCGTCATCGTCCTCTTCATCGTTGTCTTCTTTCTTTTTGCGGAAAACTTTCTTTTTTGGTGTTTTAT
>PUNG01000008.1 GCA_003551675.1 Thermoplasmata archaeon | reverse complement strand
TTATATGGACGCCCGAGGAGCCAGGCGAATATGAGGTCGTTGTCTCCAGCGACGACCATGAAGAGTCCTTCGAGTTAACGGTATTACGTGCTGCGTACTTCGAAGTCAGTATCATTTCACCCGGAGATGGAGATGAATTCGACAAAGGAGAAGAGATAACCATCGGATTCAATGTCACGAACACAGGCGATGTTCAAGGCACCTATAGCGTCGAACTCTATGTGGATGACGAATATGTAGATACTATCGAAGGCTCCCTTGACCCTGAAGAAGTATATCAGGGCGAGTTCACTTGGGAGGCCGAAGAAGATGGCGAGTTCGAATTTAACCTCAGGTGCGGTGAAAGTGACGAGTTCATACAAGCGTCGGTGAGAGAACCTGAAGATGATACTGACGATTCATTCCCATGGTGGATCATATTGGTGCTTCTACTCATCGTAGGAATAATCTTGGTGGTTATACTAGTGATGCGTAGAGGAGATGAAGAGGAGGAAGAGGATATACCTCCTCCAGACATGTATACAGGACCTCCTGTGGGAGACCAAGGAAGCGAACAGCCTGATCAAACGGGAGTAGAAGACCAAGTCGCTCCGTCAGCGGGCTCTACCATGCCGGCTCCGGAAACGGAAGAGAAAGAAGAAGTAAGCTCTTGTTCTACCTGTGGAAACGAACTGAGTTACATCGATGAATACGATAGGTGGTACTGCTACGAGTGTGAAGAGTACCAGTGAATCAAGGATCAGATGAATTAATAGAGCAAAAAACCTTTTTCTTTTATTTTTTCGGAGAAACACAAATCCTATATATAGTCAGATTCATTTAGATCGACAAAGAGGATGTCTATGGATAAAACTATTTTGAAAAATAGTGGTGCGTTGGTTTTTATCGGTATGCTTGTGATCACCTCAGTGGTTCCTTTTTTTGTAGGTTCAAGCACACCGATTTTGGATATCGATGAAACAGGTGAACTAACACCGCGCTATGCTGAAGGAGAACAACTCTGCGTTGAATATACCGAGGAAAGAGATGTTAGTAGGCTCACCTACACACTGAATGGGTTCCATGATCGAAGTGTAGATATAGATGGTGAAAAATATTATGAGTTAAGCCTCGAAGGAGAATCCAACTCTCTAAATAAAGGATATCCCGAATTACCCACAGTGACTAGAAGCATCATCGTACCCGACGATAAGATGATGGAGATCGATGTTACGTCCGAGGAGTACGTTGAGTATGATTCTATATCCATCGCTCCTTCAAAAGGTTCTTTATCTCGCAGTGAACATCCGGATCCCTCAGAAGTTCCATACGAATTCGGTGATGTTTACGAAAGGGATGAGTGGTATCCTCAAGACATAGCTCGATTGCGTGATCCTTACATAATTCGGGATTTCAGAGGACAGGTGGTCGAGTTTTATCCTTTCCAATACAATCCTGTTAGAGATGTATTAAGGGTTCACACCGACGTCCATGTCGAAGTGTTTTCCGTGGGAAGGGACAATAGGAACGTTTTATCACGTTCAGGACCTTTAGAAACGGTTTCTAGAGATTTTGCTAGGATCTACGAAAGGCGTTTTTTAAATTACCAGGAAACCTTGGAAAACTTGAATTATGATCCCGTTGAAGAGGAAGGAGATATGTTGGTGATCACCCACGACGACTTTGCCCATCTGATGTATCCTTTTTTGGACTGGAAGAATTCCCGAGGGCTTCCCACGGAGATGGTTAATCTTTCAGACATAGGCGACACAAGCGATGATATCAAGGAGTTCATCGAGGATTATTATCATGATACGGATCTGACTTACGTTCTGTTGGTAGGCGATGACGACCACGTACCAACACCTACGCCGTGGGATCTATGGTCCCGTGCTTCTGACCCTAGTTACTCTTTTATCGAGGGAGAAGACTACTATCCTGATATCTTCGTCGGCAGGTTTTCTGCCTCCGAAGAAGCCCATGTGGAAACTCAAGTAGAACGATCGATCTTTTATGAGCAGGATCTAGGTGGTGAATGGCGTAAAGATACTATGGGTATCGCATCCGATGAAGGACCTGGATATCAAAATCTTATGGATTATGAATTCATCGATATGCTCAGCGACAGACTATTAGATTACGGTTATGAGCATGCTGATCGATTTTATGACGGGGGTCATGGAGAATTACCAGGAGATCCTAGTTCACAGGACGTATCAGACGGTATAAATGATGGTAGGAACTTGATAAATTATGCAGGTCATGGTTATTCGGATAGTTTGTACACAAGCGGTTTTTCCACAGAGGATATGGCTGGACTTGAAAATATAAACGAACTTCCATTTTTCATCACAGTGGCTTGTCTTACTGGAAATTTTATAGAATCTCAGGAACCTTGTTTCGGAGAAAAATGGACCAGGGCGACTCACGATGGGCATCCGACCGGAGGCATAGCCGCTTTCTCATCATCTAAATTGCAGGATTGGTCGCCGCCCATGGCTGCTCTGGATGAGATGATGCACCTTTACACCGAAACCTACGAGGATAATGTAAAGATCACAACTGGTGGCATCGCTTTCAACGGTTGTATGTTCATGAACGATGAGTACGATAACGGTTGGGAAGAAACAGGGACTTGGCATCTGTTCGGTGATCCATCCATACAGTTCGGAAAGTCTATCCCTGAGGGCGAACCTCCCGAGGTGGATGTTACAAATCCTACTAGCGGTGATGTTTTAGATGCGTATGACCATGTGGATATCACGTGGGAGTCAACAGAAGGAGATGATCCTATCCGGCGTATCAACCTGTATTATAGTACGGATGAAGGAGATACTTGGCAAACTATAGATACGGATCTAGGAGATATCGACAGTTATGTATGGGATGTACCTAATGAACACAGTACTGACTGTTTGGTAAGGGTCAGAGCCGTAGACGAGGTGGGAAGAACGGGAGATGGTATCAATGATGGTACTTTCACCATAGAAGGTGTCCCTCCCGGGGAGCCTCAAGGACGAGATGTGGAGCAGTATGCCTTGATAGGTGAAGCCGTAGAGAACAAAAACTTTGTCGATTATTATTATCCATGGGAACTCGAGAGAGTTAACGTTGAAGGAGAAGCCAGCTGGGATGAAGAGGGTTATGAAGAAGGAGGTTCCATCCATATCAGAGCGGAACAATTTGGAGAAGGTACAACCACTACTGAGGCCTACTGGGAACAAGAGATAGTTCCTACATCCAGCCAGATAAAAGTTGATGGAGTATTTAGAAGGAATATAGAGCTCGATGATCCTGATTGTAGTGTAGATCCTGCGGTAGTTGAGCTCTTAGTTCATGATACGGGCTCGGGTTGGGAGACCATATATTCAGATGGAGATACTTCCGAAGGAGATACTGGTTGGCTCGAATTTGGAGAAGAAAGGTATCAACCCATAGGTCATGTGGACGCTGTACGAGCTCATATGCACATCGAAGCTGAAGGGACCGATCCGTTCATCCTGCCACCCCAGGATGCACTAGGTGAACTCTGGATAGATGAGATAAGCGTGTATGTGGATGCATATGATGAAAAAGAACATAACTTGATATCATGGGGGCCGAGTCTTGACGATCCAGGCGAAGTGAGCCATTACAATATATACAGATCAGAGGATCAGAACGGTCCTTGGGATACTCCTATAGACAGTGTAGAAGCGGACGGTTCAGATCTATACGAGTATGTCGATCTTGAAAAAGGTGAAGCTGACGACGTCTACTGGTGGTATGTGGTAAGAGCCGTAGGCGAGAACGGACTTGAAGAGAAAAACGAAGATGCGGTCCAAGAACCTATCGGCGAACCGGGACCCTTGATGCCTTCGGACCCTGAGCCGGAAGATGGAGCTATAGATGTGACTACAGAGGTGGAACTGAGCGTTCGTGTGGAGCACGATGAAGCAGAAACTATGGACGTTGAATTCTATGACGCTTCGGACGATTTTATAGGGAGTGAGAGCGGAGTTGAAAGTGGAGAACGAGCTTCAGTTACTTGGCCTGGATTAGAATATGAAACAGTTTATGATTGGTACGCCGTAGCGGATGACGGTGAACAAACAGCTAGATCTTTTACATGGTCGTTCACCACCGAGGCGGAGTTATCCGATGTTTTGCCCCCTACGGATCCCGTACCTGAAGATGGAGCCCTGGATGTAACTACAGAGGTGGAACTGAGCGTTTATGTTCAGCATATGGAAGAGGAAAACATGGAAGTATCTTTCTATGACGCTTCGGATGATAGTCTGATCGGTTTTGAAGACGGATCTCACGGTGAAAGAGTTGAAGTAACGTGGGAGGATTTAGATCACGAGATAGAATATCGGTGGTACGCTGTAGCGGATGACGGTGAAAACACTGCAATATCTTCCACCTGGAGTTTTACCACAGTAGATGAGTCGGGATTGGTCGCACCTACGGGATTGACGGTGGAGGTAGATCTGGATACGGGTGAATTGATCCTGGATTGGAACGATGTTGGAGCACCGGGATACAACATATATCATTCTGAAGATCGATACGAGGATTTTGAGGCCTGGAACTATCTTGACATGACGGAGGAGACGAGTTACGTTCACAAAGGTGCGTTGGGTGGAGAGAACTACTACGTGATCAGAGCTACGGACGGAGTGAATGAAAGTGCTAGGTCATCCATGGTTTTCTGTGTGGAGAGGAATTTTGTCCCCGGCAGAACTTTCGTATCGATACCCATGGGACTTGGTCGTGATGGAGAACTGAGAGCCAGCGATCTAGTAATGATGATCGAAGGAGATCTTGACTCTAGTGACTACATATCCGAGGTGGCGAGATGGGATCACCTTATCAGGGGTTACGACGAGGTGTATCATCACCAAGAGGGGCGATGGTCGAACGACTTCTTCATAGAACCCGGAGACGGTATCGTATTTACCGTGGAGAGTGAGTTCACCTGGCACATAAACGCCACGGATACAGAACACCATATCTTCTTTGGTGATGAGAGACCAAGACATTATACATCCCTACCATACACCTTGAAAGACCATACCGGTGATGGGATCTTAAGAGCCAGTGATATAGTCATGATGGTCGAAGGGGATCTTGACTCTAGTGACTACATATTCGATTTAGTGCGATTCGATCCCGAAACAGGAGGTTACGAGGATAGATTTTATTACGACGGTTTTTCAGGGGAATGGAAGAACGACTTTATCATCGAACCGGGCGACGGTATAGGGTTCGGGGTGAAAGGAGAGTTCACATTAGAGATCGAACTGATCACTCCTGAACGAGGTTGAAAAGCTTTTTTGACACTTACCAAAATAAGCACAAATCCTATATACAATCAAATTCCTTATTTGAGGTAATAAGTGGATATTTATGAATGAAAACACTTTGAAAAATTGTGGCGCGTTTGTTTTCATCGGCATCCTTGTGATGGCATCGGTAGTCCCTTTTTTTGTGGGATCTAGCACGTCTGTAGATGTTTTAGATACCAACGAAGCAAGTGATGAATTATCTTTTCCGCTCTATGCCGACGGAGAACAACTCGGTGTTGAATATGCCGAGAGAAGAGATGTTAGTAGGCTTACCTACACACTGAACGGGTTCAATGCCCGAAGTGTAGATATCGAAGGCGAAGAGCATTATGAATTAAGCCTCGATGGGGAATCCAACTCTCTAAACAAAGGCTATCCCGAATTACCGACGGTAGCTAGAAGTATCATAGTACCCGACTATAAGATGATGGACGTAAACGTGGATGAAGCTGAGTATGTTGAATACGATTCCGTATCCATAGCTCCTTCAAAAGGTTCTTTATCTCGTAGTGAACATCCTGATCCTTCAGAAGTTCCATACGAATTTGGAGATGTGTACGAAAGGGATGCATGGTATCCTGAAGATATCGCTCAGTTGCGTGATCCTTATATAATTCGAGACTTCAGAGGACAGGTGGTCGAGTTTTATCCGTTTCAATACAATCCTGTTAGAGAGGTATTAAGGGTGTACACCGACGTCCATGTCGAAGTGTTTTCCGTAGGAAGGGGCGGTGAGAACGTTTTATCACGTTCAGGACCTTTGGAAACGGTTTCTAGAGATTTTGCTAGGATCTACGAAAGACGTTTTTTAAATTACCAGGAAACGTTGGACCGATTGAGATACGATCCCGTGGAAGAAGAAGGTGATATGTTGATCATCAGTCACGATGACTTTTCAAGTGAGATGACTGATTTTGTGGACCATAAGAACAGCATAGGGGTTCCCACTGAGTTGGTCGACCTTTCTGAAGTCGGTAGTACTGCCGATGATATTAGTGATTATATCGAGGATTATTATCATGACGAAGATCTGACCTACGTTCTTTTAGTGGGTGACGACGACCACGTTCCTACACACGGATTGGGATGGAGTAATGACGCATCTGATCCAACTTATTCTTACATAGAAGGGGATGACTCTTATCCAGATATATTCGTTGGTAGGTTTTCGGCTTCTGAGCCGTCTCACGTTGCTACTCAGGTAGAGAGGTCTATCTATTTCGAGCAGAATCCGGATATGGACGGAGAATGGCGTGAGAAAGCAATGGGGTTAGCATGTGACGAGGGGCCGGGATACCAAGATATGATGGACTACGAATTCATGGATTATATTCGTGATAGATTGCTGGATTCTGGTGATTATACCCATGTAGATCAATTTTATGATAGTGGTTATGGCGAATTGCCTGGAAGTCCTGATCCCAGTCACGTTTCAGATGGTATCGAGGATGGTAGGCATCTGATAAATTACGTTGGTCATGGTTTGACTGATCTGATTGCCACAAGCGGTTTTAATACTGGGCATATGGAAGACCTTGAGAACGAACATCTTCCGTTCTTCATCACCGTCGCCTGTTTAACAGGAGAATTCGATGCATCTTCAGATCCCTGTTTTGGAGAACAGTGGGTTCGTGTTACACATAATGGTGAACCAACGGGAGGAACGGCAGCATTTTCCTCCTCGATCTCTCAAGCATGGGCACCTCCTATGGCGGGCCAGGATGAGATGAACCATCTGATCGCGGAAACTTATGAAGATAATATAAAAACTACCACCGGCGGCATCGCTTTCAATGGCTGTATGTTCATGAACGACGAATACGGGTCTCAAGGAGAAAGAGAGACAGACCACTGGCATCTCTTCGGTGATCCATCACTGCAGTTCCGAGGTGAAACCGTTCCTGAAGGTGATCCTCCCGAGGTGGATGTTACAAACCCTACTGGTGGTGAAGAGCTCCATGCCGGTGACGAAGTGGAAATAACGTGGGAAACGACCGAAGGAGATGATCCTGTGGAGTCTATAAATTTGGCTTACAGTACAGACGCAGGAGAATCTTGGAACAATATAGAAACGGACCTGCCCTATACGAGTTCTTATCAATGGACCGTACCGAACGAACACAGCACGGAATGTCTAGTGCGTGTTCAGGCAGTTGATGAGTCCGGACGTATCGGCCAAAATGTGAGCGCAGATCTCTTTGATATCTTAGGTGTATCACCAGAACCACCACATGGTCTTACCGTGCAGCATTACGGTGAGACGGTACAAGTTATCTTTGAAGATGACGTGTCTGAAGATAAGGGTTATACTACTGGGGAATCCCACGCCGAGGCCAGCGACTGGGGTATACGAGAGCACGGTTCTGCTGTAGGAGACAGTTCGTGGGACTTTGGTGATGACGGATTCAACAAGGACGACGGAGACAGTATGTTGAGCTGGTTGATATCACCTAGTATAGAGATACCTGAAAATGTTGATGAAGAGGAAGGTGTTACATTTACTTTCCAACACTGGCGTGACTTCGGTGATGATTCTCAATACGATGCCGGGAATGTCAAGATATCTACACAAGGCGTAGATGGTCCGTTTGAATTGATCACGCCTGAAGAAGGCTACGATGGAGAAGTCCCCACTACATGGGATAATCCTTTAGGTGGAGAACAAGCTTGGGGCGGAAACCACGACTGGGAGACAGCTACTTTTGACCTAACGGACTATATCGGAGAAGAGATACACGTCAGATGGGATGCAGGCGTAGAAGCCTGGGATGGGCTATATGGAGACGGCTGGCGTATCGATGATCTTTACATGGATGCTCTGATGATCGACGAGGAGGGCGACGACCACAACCTTGTAAGTTGGTATGCAAGCCAAGACGATCCTGAGGATGTAAGCCATTATAATATATACAGATCAGAAGGTCAGAACGGTCCTTGGGATACTCCCATAGATAGTGTAGAAGCTGACGGTTCGGACCAATATGAGTATGTAGATCCTGAAAAAGGTGAAGCCGATGACATCTACTGGTGGTACGTGGTAAGAGCAGTAGGCGAGAACGGACTGGAAGAAGATAACGAAGATTCTGTCCAAGAACCTGGCGGTGAACCTGGACCCATGACTCCTTCAGACCCTGAACCGGAAGACGGTGCAATGGACGTGAGTACAGAGATAGAACTCAGCGTTTATGTGGAGCACGACGAAGGTGAGTCCATGGACGTTGAATTCTATGATGCTTCAGATCATAGTTCCATCGGTTTTGAAGGCGGTGTGGCCAGCGGTGAACGAGTTGAAGTGACATGGAGTGATCTAGATCACGAGACCATGTATGAATGGTACGCTGTAGCGGATGACGGTGAACAGAGCGCTCAATCTTCGGCTTGGAGTTTCACCACGAAAGAAGAGGTTTTAGGACCATCACCTCCAATTGATCCAGAACCCGAAGATGGGGCCACGGGAGTGAGTACCGATGTAGAATTGAGTGTCTTGGTCGAGCACGAATCAGAACAGCGCTTTGAAAGTGAGTTAATAAGAGATACACCTTCCGGTTATAGAGCGCCGGCTCAAAGAGAACGTGCTGAAGAGATACTCATCAGTTGGGATTGGAGTTATGAGACTTACCATACTGATATAGCTGTAGCGATATCTGAAGAAACTACAGTTCAGATCATAGTTGAAAGTGATAACGAAGCTGACGATGTTGAAAATGTTCTTGCGGATGCGAACATGGATAATGTGGAGTTCACCGTCATGGGTGGCGATACTCCAGAAGCACATTGGATCAGGGATTACGGTCCTATACCGCTCATTGATGAGGAAAGTGGAGAATTATCCTTCGTCAATGCCGAGTATTTCAGAGCAGGTTCAAGGCCAAATGCCAACGAATTTCCAAGGAACTACGCTGACGAGATAGGTATAGATCACTACGACATGGAAGAAGATGGTGATTGGTTCGTCATAGACGGAGGCCACAAATTCGTGGAAGGTTCTGGAGTGTTGTATACTACAGATGATGTTTACGAGCAAAATTCACATCTAGGTGGTGAAGCTGTAGTAGAGCAGTGGGCCATGGATTATTTGAACCTAGAAAGGTTCGAGACCGTTGACGGTAGTTATGGACTCCATCATCTAGATATGCAGGCGAACATATTGGATGAGACTACGGTTCTAGTGTCCGAGTTTGTAGACCCTAATGTTGATACCGATGCTGCTGCATTGTTGGACGATACAGCCGAATTTTTCAAAAACGAAGTAACTGGAAGAAGCGGTGAATCCTTCGATGTTGAAAGACTGCCCATGTATGTTGACTCCGGTTTTGGCGGTAACACCTATTACACCCATGCGAACTCTTTGATCGTGAACGATATCGTTTTAGTTCCTACGTTTGGCCAAGGTACGGATGATGATGCGATAAGCGTGTATGAAAGTGTTCTTCCCGACCATGATATAATCGGGATAGATGCAGCTGCGGTTGCGAATTTAGGCGGCGCGATCCACTGCACGACCAGAGAGATCCCCAAGCAGAACGCTCCGCCCTCCATAGATATCACGGACGTTCATGCCGTTTCTGAAGAGAACGTGGTGATCGAAGCGGACATAATTACCGATGCAGACTTGTCTTCAGCTCATGTTTACTACGGTAGTGATTTTGATAAGATAGAGATGGAGCACGTGGCTGGCGATATCTACGAAGCGGAATTACCTTCTTATCCGGAAGGAACGGAACTCGATTTCTTCATACGGGTAGAAGATGATTTTAATGCGGTCAGTTACAACGGCGATGCCTGGGATCCGCACACCGTAGAAGTGGAGGAAGAATTGACCATGGACGTTACTTTCCACGACGCATCCGATGATAGCATCATAGGTACGGTTGAAGACGTATCCCACGGTGAACGAGCAGACACCATGTGGGAGGATCTTGAACTAGACACAACTTACCAGTGGTACGTTATAGCCGACGATGGAACAGAAACAGCTCAGTCCGAGACGTGGAGTTTCATCACGGCTGACGGTTCGGAACTGTTCGCACCTACGGGATTGACGGTTGAGGTGGATCGTGAAGCGGGAGACTTGATCCTTCATTGGGATGACGTAGGTGCCCCTGAATACAACATATATCATTCTCAAGACCAATATGCAGACTTTGAAACCTGGAACGATCTTGATACCACAGGCGATTCTAGCTACACACACCAAGATACGTTGGGTGGAGAGAACTATTACATAGTTAGAGCCACCGACGGAGTAGACGAAAGCGAAAATTCCTCGATAGCGTTCTGTGTAGAAAGGCATATCAGCGATGAGAGACCACGACACTTTGTTTCTATACCCATGGGCTTCGATTATAATGGAAACGAAGAGTTGAGAGCCAGCGATATAGTGATGTCCATCGAAGGAGATCTTGAATCTAGTGACTACATCTCCGATGTGGTCGTATGGGATTATCTCACAAGGGATTACGGTGAAAGGTTCTACTACGACGGTTACTCTGAAGAGTGGATCGACGACTTCGTTATCGAACCGGGAGAAAGTGTAGGATTTACGGTGGAAGAATCATTCACATGGTACATAAACGCCACGGATAGGGAATACGAGATACACTATGGTGACGAGCGGCCGAGGCACTACACATCCATACCTTACACGTTGGCTGATGTTGCGGAAAACGGTGAGTTGAGAGCCAGCGATCTAGTCATGATGATCGAAGGAGATCTTGAATCTAGTGACTACATCTTTGATATAATGAGATTCGACCCGGAGAGCAGGGGTCACGACGAGAGATACTATTACGACGGCTTTGCAGGCGAGTGGGTGGACGATTTCGTCATCGAGCCCGGCGACGGCATCATATTCGGTGTAAAAAATGAATTCACATTGGAGATCGAATTGATAACCGAAGACAAGGGATGATCTTCTAGTTCTGGGATCGAAATACGATGCGTAAGGAAGAGTTATCGGCGAGTGTTTAGAAGTGGTGCTTTGCTATCTTGAAAACTCTTGAGCAACGTTCCTAGAGGGATTTCCACAGATCCCCATACCGTAAAATCATACGGCAAACGGCGTTACTATCATATTTTTAGGCCTTATCGGGAATTTCTTTTGACTATTATGGTGTGTGCCTGTCAACAAGGCTAATATTTTAAATAAACCTCCATATATCCCACTCTAAGATCACGATGCTTGGAAGAAAAAGTTTCCTGGTGACGATCAGTCGCTTCGTCGAATACTTCACGGGTTGGATCGGCCTTTTCTTCATAGCCAGGTTCATGGCCAATCCAGACTTCAACTACGGTATAGTTCAGTTCGCACTCGGTACCGTTGCGTTATTGGGTTTTATCGGCACCTTTTTTGACGGCGCCCACGTAAAGAGATTGTCAGGAAAAGAGATAGAAGAAAGTAAGATAATGGGTACGTACATAAGCTTGAAAACTCTTGCCACCTTGGTCACTGTTTTAGTTATCTTCGGAGGGATCATGTTCTGGAAGTACGTCATGGGCATGGGTTTTGAGAGTCCTACCCATGAGACCGCGGTCTACATAATACTCGGCTTCTTTCTGTTGAAAAGTGTGGGACAGATAGCCACTCAAACTTTTCGTGCTAAAAAAGAGATAGCGAAGAAGGAACTACTTGGATTCATGGACAAATCCGTACCCACTATATTCATCATCTACGTAGCGGTGACAGGAGGTGAGGCACTGGAACTCGCTTTGACCTACGTGGCAGGGGGCGCTTTGATGGCCCTTTTTGCTATCTTCTATCTTAAAGATGTAAAAGTGACGAAGCCCTCGATGGATTCCATAAGGAGTTATTGGAATTTTGCTCTTCCCGGTTTTTTTAGTAAATTGGTGGGTCGGTTGGGTAATAAGTTGGATATAGTCATGGTACAGCTCTTTTGGAGTTCTTCTAATGTGGGTTTTTATGCGGCGGGAAGACAACTAGCTATGATCGTTAATGGATTGGTCGCGGGTGTAGGTATCCTGATATTTCCTACTATCTCGGAATACCACGCAAAGGCGGATTGGGATAGTTTACGTAAAGCTGTTGAAGGAGCCGCACGGTACACAAGTCTCGCGATCTCTCCAGTGATAGTGTTCTTGATATTATTTCCTGAAGAGATCATCACCATCATGATCAGCCGTGATTTTCTTCCTGCAGCACCAATAGTTAGGATATTAGCTTTAAACTCATTTTTCATACTGTATTTCCGGCCTTTCAAGTATGTGATCACCGGCACAGATCGACCCGAATTGGCAGCCAAGATCTCCATCGCCGGCAACATAGCCAATGTGGCGTTGAACGTGATCCTCATACCAGATTCTTTGTTCGGCGTTCCCCTCTTAGGTCTCAAAGAAGTCGGTGCGGCTATCGCAACTCTCACAGCGGGCGTGAGCATATGTATAGCCAAATTTTTAGTTTCTAAACGTTTAGCAGACGTAAAATTCACATGGGGCACCGTGTACCATATAGGTGCGGCCATCTTTTCCGGTTTGATCCTCTACGCATGGCAGTGGCAGGTCATGCCGATAGCCCGTTTCTTTCACCTTCTGTTCTATGGCGCAGCGATGATCGGTATCTACACAGCTATACTTTACCTCGTAGGCGAATTCACTAAAACTGAATGGGACTACATAATGGAATCCGTTAACCCCAAAAAGATGTGGATTTACGTCAAGGACGAACTGACGGGCAAAGAAGATAAGAAAAATTAAGATCCCAAGATGAGTCAATCCCAAACTTCAAATAAAGCTTATTAAATGAACAGATCGATAAAGATGAGTGTAGGACGTATATTTTTAGACCGAAATAGGGAAAGAAAAATCAAACCGATGATATTACTGTGTACATTTTTATTAGTGATCTCCGTTGCAACGCCGATGGTTACTGGCCTCGGATATCACGGTGAGCAGGATGATACCATGAGCGATGTGGGTTTGTATTATAATCACGAACCCATGCCAGAAGCAGATGAAGCCATGGAGTCGGATGAAAAGGTTACTGTTACGGAGCAAGGAGACCACGGAGACGGTCTCGACCAGATCACTTTTGATCCGGTGGATGAAAACCCCTCTGTAGGTATGGCCTTCGCTGCGGGTATGGAGGTCAATCCACGGGTCTATGCACCTCTCGCCCGTGCCATCGCTGAAGAAGGATATTTTGTAGTCCTATTCTACGCAGATACAATGGCTCCTAGTGGTGGTCCGTTCTATGACGTCATGCCGAATTATCCCGAGATAGAGGAATGGTCCGTAGGAGGCCATTCTCACGGCGGAGTTTGTGCGGCAGACTATTTTGACGACGAAGAGCCCGAAGGACTGAACTTATGGGCGTCTTATCCCAATCCGGGTATTCTTGGCTTCGGTGAAACCGACTTGAGCGACAAAGAGGGCGAATTTGCCTCTATTTATGGAACCGAGGACGGTTTGACCACGGTGGATGATATAGAAGACAGCGAACAACGTCTACCCGATGACACGGATTTCGTAGAGATAGCCGGTGGTAACCATGCTCAATTCGGCTGGTATGGTGAACAGAGCGGTGACGGTGAAGCGACCATCAGCAGAGAAGAGCAGCAGGATATCATAGTGAGTTCAAGTTTGGAACACTTGGATGCTATAAGAGGCGTTATGACTTTTGAACTTACCATAGATGCAGGAGAAGGAGGTACCACGGATCCTGAACCTGGTACCCATACTTACGAAGAAGGAGAAGAAGCAGTGGTGAAGGCTTTACCCGAAGCGGGCTATGAATTCGTGGAGTGGACCGGCGATCATGAGGGTACCGAGGAAGAGATAACCATAACCATGGACGGCGATAAGCAAATAATAGCGCACTTCCAAGAAGAGGAGACGGAGGGGTACGTGTTGAGAGTAAATACCCAAGGCGAAGGTGAAGTAAACATCGATCCAGATCAAGAAGAATACGAGGAAGGTACTGAAGTAACACTAACAGCGAATCCCGCGGATGACTGGGAATTCGTGGAGTGGTCTGGTGATGCTGATGGTACAGAAGATACTACAACCGTTGTGATGGACGACCATAAAGATGTAACCGCACACTTCGAAGAGGATGTAGAATACTATGGACTTACGGTGAACATAGATGGCGAAGGTGAAGTGAACATAGTTCCTGATCAAGAGGAATACGAAGAAGGTACTGAAGTCACATTGACCGCGGAACCGTACTTTGACTGGGAATTCGTGGAGTGGACAGGAGACTACGAGGGAACCGAAGAGGAGATAAGTCTGATCATGGATCAGGACTACGAGCTAACGGCTCACTTCGAAGAGACTTTCGTTGAATACGATCTGATCATAGAGGCAGGAGAAGGAGGTACTACGGATCCTGAGCCAGGAACTTACATTCATGAAGACGGAGAAGAAGTTGAAGTGACTGCAATACCTGACGACGGATGGAGATTTGTAGAGTGGACGGGAGACCATGAGGGAACTGATGAGGATATAACTCTACTTATGGATGAGAACAAGGAGATAACAGCTCACTTTGAAGAAGAACCAGATACTT
>PUNG01000107.1 GCA_003551675.1 Thermoplasmata archaeon | reverse complement strand
TCTTCTTCATTGGCAATGGCCGTAGACAATTCAGCGGTCATGGCCGCATCGCTTCCTTCAATTAAGCCAGCTGCCAAACCGTAGATTTCAATAGCCTCTTCGGTAGTGCTCATAATTCCAGCACCGGGGTCAATACCGGTAATGTCGCTGACATAGTCATCTACTTCATCAATAGAGGTAATATCCATGTACTCTGGCACTACTAACCCAATCCGTGCACCTTCATAGTGGGTAGAAATTTCCACCACATCATCGCCATACTCATCAAAGTATTCAGCATGGGTGCCGGGCAGCCAGGCGCAGTTGATGAAGTCACCATCCCCCGTGGCAAGGCCTGACCACATCATGGCAGCAGCTACGGGTGTAACCTCTACTTCATAACCCATGTCCTCCAGTACTGCTTTAGCTACATAGGTGCTGGCCGTTGCGCAGTCCCACTCCACAAATAGAATTTCTACTGATTCTGCTACGTCTACATCCTCATCATCTGCCGGTTCACAGCCTACCATGGAAAAGGCCATTGCCGCAACCAGGATAAGCACTGCTGTGAAAAATAACTTCTTCTTAATCATTTAAAACCCTCCTCTTATTATTAATATATGATAATTGACTATTATTCTTCTTCTCTTTCCTTGCTGCTCTGGGTGATGCGGTCAAGAATAATAGCCAGTATCACCACGGCTAAACCACTTTCAAACCCTAATCCAATATTCAGGCGCTGAATGGCTCCGTATACGTGGCCACCCAGTCCACCCGCTCCAATCATGGCCGCAATAACCACCATGGAAAGAGCCAGCATAATACACTGGTTCACCCCCGCCATAATGGTTGGCATAGCCAGGGGTAACTGGACCTTGGTAAGGAGCTGCCAGTCGGTAGATCCAAAAGCCTGGGAAGCCTCTACCACTTCCTCGGAAACCTGCCTGATGCCCAGCCCCGTCAAACGTATTACAGGAGGGGTTGAAAACACCACCGTGGCTATCATGGCTGACACCACACCCAACCTGAAAAAGAAAACAGCTGGAATCAGATAAACAAAGGCGGGCATGGTCTGCATAAAGTCCAGAATAGGCCATACAATCCGGTGAAAAATTGGGCTTCGGGTGGATATGATCCCTACCGGTAAGCCTATACATATGGAAATGGTTACTGCTATCAGTATCATAGTAATAGTTGAAAGGGCTGGCAGCCACAGCTGCATGTTATATATCAGGGTAAGTCCTAAAAAAGTAAATATTGCTACACCACGGTTACTGAAACGCCACGCTATTAGAGAAATTAAAAGGATCAGGATAAAGGGAGGAAACCACATAAGAGCATCCGTTATCCCTCCCATAATGCCTTCTAAAAAATTTGATATAAAACGAGTTACAGTTCCTATATGAAAAAGTAACCAGTCAATAAAACTATCTACCCATTCTCCCAGAGGTAAGCGGGGCAGATACTCAATAGGATTCATAAAAATATCACTCATCTTTGCTTGCCTCCTTTACCAAACCAGCCAGTAATGAACCTCTTACAATAATTCCTTTTAATATCTTATCCTCATCTATTACAGCATAAGGCGTGGAGGCATTAGCAGCTGTTTCAAAGAGCTCATTTATGGTAGTGTCAGGTATAACCGTAGGTATATCTTTTTCTATAATATTGGAAATATCGGGTTCTTCCTTTTCAGCCGCATTTTTAGCGTCTACAGCATTTACATAACCCATTAGCTGTCCTTGACGATTAATGACAAAAATACCAGAAATGCCCGCTTCTTTCATTTTTCTTAAGGCTACCCGGGGGCCATCCTTAGGATAAGCCACTACTCGAGGACTTTGCATCACACCTTCCGCCGTAAGAACCTTTGAAAGGTCTACATCCTCCACAAACTTGGCCACATAATCATTAGCAGGCCTTGTTAATATATTTTCCGGGGTATCTAACTGGACAATTACACCATCTTTCATAATAGCTACCCGGTCCCCCAGCTTAAGGGCTTCATCCAAATCATGGGTAATAAATACGATGGTCTTTCCTACCTTTTCCTGAAGGGCCAAAAGTTCGTCCTGCATCTCCCTCCTGATCAACGGGTCAAGGGCACTGAAAGCTTCATCCATAAAAAGGATCTCCGGGTCTACAGCAAGGCAGCGGGCCAAGCCTACCCTCTGCTGCATACCCCCACTAAGCTGGTCAGGATAACGGCTTCCCCATCCTTTAAGGCCCACCAGCTCCAGGGCGTCCTGGGCCTTTTTTTCTCGTTCTTCCTTGCTCGATCCCTGTATTTCCAGGCCGAAAGCGGCATTTTCTACTACGGTCCGGTGGGGAAAGAGGGCAAAGCGTTGAAAGACCATGGACTGTTTGTGGCGGCGAAATTCCCGCAATTCATCGGCATCCATGGCGGAAACCTCCTGGGCTCCAATAACAATCTTCCCCCTGGTGGGATCAATAAGCCGGTTCAGGCAGCGAATAACAGTAGACTTTCCGCTGCCGGAAAGGCCCATTATAACAAAAATTTCCCCCTTATCCACTGTAAAACTTGCGTTATAAACCCCTACTGCTTGTCCCGTCTTTTCCATCACTTCGTCTTTGGTATACCCCTCTTCTAATAGTGCAAAAGCTTTATCGGGATTATTACCAAATATTTTACTTAAATTCTCTACCATAATTTTGGCCATAATTCATCCCCAATCTCATATTTAAAATATCTAATATTAAATTACCCTAATTATTCACTGTACTTTAAATAAAGTTAAGGGTCAAATAAGTAATCATTAAAAAAATTGAAGGATTTGTTATGCAAAAACAGTATATTTAACATATAATATCTTTATAATGAACAGAGGTGACATATCCCCTATATGGACAATTTTCTACAGATTAAGCAATTCTTTTACCTTTTATCCTGGAAAGTTGCTATTTTTGTCGCAATTTTTTAGGATGGGTCTTCCTTTTGCCTCCATTTTCCTTACCTGACCTGGAGCTCATTAATTCATCTCCTCTTATATATTTATGCATTTATCAATAAAATCCTTGTTTTTAATCATGTTTTTAATAATTACTATTCCTCTTTGATGAATATTTTTTTTCAGTTACTTTACACCCTCTTTTTGTTAAGTTATAATGGGTTTGTCGGGGCGTAGCGCAGTTTGGTAGCGCGCCTGCTTCGGGAGCAGGAGGCCGTGGGTTCAAATCCCGCCGCTCCGACCAGGGGCTTTGGTAGTCCTTTTAGACTTCCAAAGCCCCTTTTCACTTCACCATTTTATCTCAGGCAAAGCATCGCTTCACAAAAGGGTTTGATTCTAATAAATAGAATATTTATAGTATAGTGGTAAAACTTTTTAGTAGGAGGTGTTCATCTTGAGGGCATTGTTAATTATCGACATGCTGCGCGACTTTTTAGAAGAAAAAGGGGCTCTTTACATAGGAGAT
>PUNG01000153.1 GCA_003551675.1 Thermoplasmata archaeon | reverse complement strand
GTGTAAAATCGTCTTGGAAAATATAAAAAAGGAGTAAGCCCCTCTGATATAATGAGAGTCACCACAACCTCAAACAGAAGGAGCTTACCCATGGATATGATAACACAAACCCCTCAGGAACGCATCCTGGAAGCTGTGAAAGAACCTATCGACAGGTGTCTCAAGCCCGATCTGGTTTCCAAAGACTATGTGACGCTGCATGAGCATCTCGACGAGCATGTGGAACGCCTCATTACACACAGCCTGCAGGGACTACTACGACCCCCTGGTGAAAGCTTCTGTCCTCGACGGGAGCGGGAAAATCTCCTCCGCTCAAGCGGGCCGGATGGTCGACGAGACAATCGGGCGACGATTGAAGCACCGGGAGGAAGCGAAACGGGCGACGATCTCCCGCCAGACGGTGAGAAACATCATCCTACGGGCCAATCTCGCCCCGCCCCCGGACAAGGAGCCCATGTCCGTCGACACCCTGCACATCCAGCTAGACGAAAAGCATGTCCACACCCAGGGGACGGACGACAACTCCCACGAAGTGAAGGCGGCCGTCATCCACACCGGGGTGGAGAACGTCGCCGGGGAGCGGAACCGCCTCGCGAATCGTCGAGTCCTCGCCGAGACGGAGAGTGCCTACCGGTTGCGCCAAAAGCTTCCCGACCATATCACGACCCATTACGAGAGCGAGCGGCTCCGGCGCATCATCGTCTCCGGCGACGGGGCGGGATGGATCAAGCATTCCACCGCCGACCTCCGCCTCCACAGGGACATGGAGGTCACCTACGTCCTCGACCGTTTCCACACGGACCGGGCCATCAACCACATCACGCCGCATCCCAACATCAGAGCGCATCTGAAAACGTGTGTGCGCCAGGGGGACAGGAAGCACTTCCGTGACGTCGTGCGCGCCCTGGAGCGTGACGAGCCCGAGCGCGCCCTGATGATCCGCGGGAAGGCCGATTACATCGAAAGGCACTGGGGCGCCATCCAGAATCAGAAAGACCCCCGCTTCACAGGCTGCAGCATGGAGAGTCTCATATCCCATGTCTTCGCGGCGGTCTTCACGGACAGACCCAAGGGATACAGTCGGCCAATGATGACAAAGCTTCTCGAGCTGCGCACACTCGAGGTCAACGGAGAAGACCTCAAGGCCCTTTATCTAAAACGCCACACGGGCTATGAAACAAGCAAACGCTTAGAAGATAGCCACAATTCGTTTCAAGAAAAAAATCCCCTTCCTGGAAAAAACTGGATGCGCGATCTCTTCAAGCGTATCAATCAGGGTGGCTTCCCACTCCAATCCTATTCATGATTCCTAGTCTCTTGTTTTACCAAGGATTTTCCAATAAGATTTGACACTAGGTGAGCCGTCGGCATATCGGGTGATGGCATGCGCGCATAAAAATTCCGTTTTCATGAAGGGGGTCCCCTGTGCCTTTCACTGCTTTTAAGGCGCTCTTGAAACACGACTATCGAAAGCAGATAAGCCGTTCGTGACAATTATTCATTCAAAGGTCTTGACAGCGGCCTTGTTTTTTTGTATGCTTTTATTAGCAAAGGAAATAGTTGAGTGCTAAAAATCAAAAACTAACCAAGGAGGTCACGCACATGCTGAAACCATTGCACGACAACGTGGTATTGGAAAGAGAGGCGCCTGAAGAGACGACCAAGAGCGGCATCATCCTTTCCAGCAAGGACCAGGAGAAAACAAAGACCGCCAAAGTGGTTGCCGTAGGTCCCGGCAAGGACGACGAACCGCTTTCTGTCGATGTCGGCGATACGGTCGTGTTCAAATCCTACGCGACGACCGACGTCGAGTTCGACGAGAAGGAATATCTGATCATCAAGGAAGAAGACATTCTAGCCAAAGTGGAGGGTGAATAAGCATGAGTAAAGAGATCATCTATTCAAAAGACGCACGCGAGAAGATGCTCAAAGGCGTCGACAAGCTTGCGAGCACCGTGAATATCACACTCGGCCCGAAAGGCCGCAATGTGGTTTTGGAGAAAGAGTACGGATCCCCCCTGATCACCAATGACGGCGTCACCATCGCCAAGGAGATCTCGCTCCCCGATTCTTTTGAGAACATGGGGTCGACCCTTGTCCAGGAGGTCGCCTCCAAGACCAACGACTCCGCCGGCGACGGCACGACCACGGCCACCTTGCTCGCCCAGTCCATGATCCATCACGGACTCAGCGCCGTGGACAAGGGCTTCAACCCCGTATTCCTGAGAGAAGGTATCGAGAAGGCCAGCAAGGCCGTCAGCGACAAGATCCTGGAAAAATCCCAGAAAGTCGAGACCAGACAGGACATCTCCAGCGTCGCCACTGTCTCGAGCGGCAGCGAGGAGATCGGCGAGATCATCGCCAACGCCATGGAGAAAGTCGGCAAGAGCGGCGTGATCCAGGTCGATGAATCGAAGGGCTTCGACACAGAACTCGAAGTCGTCGAAGGCCTCCAGTATGACAAGGGCTACATCTCCCCCTACATGGTCTCAGACCGTGAAAAGATGGAGGTCGAGCTCGAAAACGCGCACGTCCTCGTCACCGACCACAAGATCTCGACCATCAAGGACGTCCTCCCCGTGCTAGAACAGGTCGTCGACAACAACAAGCCGCTCTTCATCATCGCGGACGGCATCGAGAACGAAGTCGTGAGCACCCTCGTCGTCAACAAACTCCGTGGCACGTTCAACGTCGTCGCCACTGAAGCACCCGGCTTCGGCGACAACCAGAAAGAGATGCTCACCGATATCGCCTACCTCACCGGCGCGACCTTCTACTCCAAGGACCTAGACATGGACTTGAAGGATGCCGCGATCGAGAACCTCGGCGTCGCGAAGAAGATCATCGTGACCAAGGACAGCACCACCATCCTTGAAGGCAGCGGCAACAAGGAGATGCTCCAGGAGCGCATTGAAGAGATCGAGAACCAGATCGAGAACACCTCGAGCGAGCACGACAAGAAACAGCTCAGAGAACGCCTCGGCAAGCTAACCGACGGTGTCGCCATGGTCAAGGTCGGCGCCACGACCGAGACCGAGCTCAAGGAGAAGAAACACCGCATCGAGGACGCGCTCAACGCGACCAAGGCGGCTGTCGAGGAAGGCATTGTCGTCGGCGGCGGCTCCGTCCTCGTCGATGCCTACAGAAGCCTGCGCGATGATGTCAAATCCGATGTCGAGGACGTCCAGAAAGGTATCAACGTCGTCCTGAACGCCCTCAAGAGACCCATCTATCAGATTGCGGAGAACGCGGGCTACGACGGCGACGAAGTCAGCGAGCGTCAGATGAATGCGAAGGAGAACGAAGGCTTCGACGCCCGCACCGGTGAATGGGTCGACATGATCGAGAAAGGCATCGTCGATCCCACCAAGGTCACACGCAGCGCCGTGCGGAACGCCGCAAGCATCGCCGCGATGTTCATCACCAGCGAG
>PUNG01000129.1 GCA_003551675.1 Thermoplasmata archaeon | reverse complement strand
CCAATTCTTCCGCTTTTCGTATAGCACCGTCGGTCCCCTCATCTGCCGAGGTGAATTCAAGTTCAGCCCCCAAGGCTGTCAACATCCTCATACGTTCGATACTGACTGAACGTGACATAGTAAGATGCAGGTGATACCCCTTGATTGCACACACCATTGCTAAACCGAGCCCTGTATTACCGCTGGTTGCTTCTACGATGACGGTATCTTCGTCCAGCTCTCCTTTTTTTTCCGCTTCTTCGATCATGTGAAGAGCTATCCTATCTTTGATGGATCCCATGGGATTATATCGCTCGAGTTTAGCGTATATGTCAACATCGGGATTAGGTGAAAGGTCGTTTATCTTTACAAGAGGTGTTCTCCCAATGAGTTCGAGGACATCTTCTACTTTCTTCATATGTCATTGTTATCTAAAGGCCGTATTTAATCATTATTGATATAGAGTGATAGGCAAAAAAAGTAGTTTGATCTTTCACACCAATTCAGAGAAGATATCTCCTTCTTCTTCCTCGACTGGCTCCCCGCATTCTGGACATCTGTCTTCTTGATCACTGAATTCAGCACCGCATATGATGCATTCGATAGATTTATTAATTTCTTCCTCGACTGGTTCGCCGCATTCTGGACACCTGTCTTCTAGCTCACTGAATTCAGCACCACATATGATGCATTCGATAAGCTCTTCTGTTTCCTCTTCCATCGATCTCAATTCTTCGTCGAGTTTTTCAATGATCATTTCATCGGATTCGTCACTCTCTTCGGCTTCGAATTCCTCCATCTTCTTTTCTAACTCCTGGAGGATCTCAGAGGATGGATCTTTAGTCTCTTCTTCTAAGAGGTTTTCTCCACATTCACCACATATCCGTGTTTCTTTTTCTTCCTTATTTCCGCAAACAGGACATGTGATGTATTCTTTTTCCACGGGTTTCTTTACTTTCTTGACCTTCTTTGTTACTTTGGCTGGTTTTGTGGGTGATTCGTCTGAAACCTTTTCTTCCGGTGGCTCTTTTTTTGGAGGAGCCTTTACCTCTTCTTCTACTGCTTCTGTTACTTCGACCGGTTCTCTTTTAGTCAGATCCGTGAGTTTGATCTGTTCCATCTCATCGAATTTTTCCTCGCTGACTTTCTCTTCTCCGAGATATGACCTTGGTTCGATCATGATATCGATCTGAGATATCCCTGTCAACAGGACCAGTCCGAACAAAATGTATGTGAATATCTCGCTGGGGTGGTACCCGGTATCTAATATGAAATAACCTAGAGATATGATCAGGATGAGTGTTAGTATGGAGGCTATACCTATGGCTTTTTTTTCCACAGATACGATCTTAGCACCTTCTATCTTTTCTTTCGGGATGAATTCAAACCCCTTCCATGTGATAAAAAATAAAGTAACGATTATGAGGAAAGAAACGGATAGTGAGGGTAACCAGTAATCAGCCAGCAGGTAGTAGGGCGAAAGATAGACGGCGGATAAAGACGGGTATACAGATGGATAACCGATAAGGGTGATAAATAGTTCCAAACCGACAAACAGGGTCAAGAACAAGGGTATCACGAAGCAGAGTGAGGCAGATAATATAGGGGGTAAAAGCGTATTTTTATTCTGAGCTCCTCCTATCAGTGTTCCACAGGTTGAACATCCTTCAAAGCTCGTTGGGTGTATATATCCACAGTGATTACAGGTGAACCTATCTTCCTGGTGTTCTAGTAATAGATTTCCAGACTCGTCTAACAGGGGTTTTTCACATCCTGGGCACGATTTTTCTAACTCGTATTCGGCCCCACAGTTTACACATTCGATGGCTGGGGATCTCTCTTCAAATTCAACCACTTCTTCATCAGCCATCTACTCAAACACCTCCACATCTTTGAATATCACATAGGTGATCGTGCCGGCGACGAATATCGATATGATGATTATCATCGGCGTGAAGTTGTAGATCCCAACGGCATGTCTTTCGAAGTTCCAGATTATGGTAACGTCTTCATCTATACCGGGGGAATTTAGTTCTAGATCTTCGTTCCTATCGTATATGTTGATGATGGTGAATTCCTTCTCGTCCTCTTCCAGTCTGAACTCTTCTCTGAAGTCGGTGTTTCCATCATCAGTTCTGTTTTCATTTATCTCTTCCCAAGAGATCTCTTCTGGACCGATAAAACCTTCGATCATCACGAATCCTAACTGATGATTATTGTCAACACCCTCGGGTATGATCTCCATGGAGATGTTGATGGGATCTCTTCCAGTATGCTGCACTCTGATGTACTCGTGGAATCTATTATAAGTGAGATCGATAGGATCTTTCTGATGGACGTAGGGGAAGTCTTTGATGGTTCCCCATTCTCCTTCTTCTCTCTCTGCGTCGAACCTTGTTTCGTCACTATACTCCACCACGAATGGTTCTCCGTAGGTTGCTGGACTACCTACCGTAGCCAACCATATACCTGCAGCTAAGACTGTTCCAACTACAAGTAAGATTGCGACGACCCAGATTGGGGTCTTTCTCAAACTCTCTACGAAGCTTTTCATCTTTTTATCCCGCTTCATCATCCTTTTTACTATACAGGCCTCATGAACTCCACCGTCGGGTAACTACAGTTTACACATTCTTATTTGGACTCATATGTGATGGCGCACTATATCTCGATCTATAGTTACATGCACTGGTGAACTTCAAACTCCTGCTATCGAACCGGATCTCGGTAATGTATCAGCTACCATGGCAGGCTGGACATTGACTGTCCTCATGCTCGGTCCTTCTATGGTGTTTATTCTGTAGAATCGTAAAGTTCCCAGACTATTTCGTAATCTTGTACATCAACTGGTGATTCATCTACTTCTTCAGCAACAACACTGATCACAGTGTATTCAAATTCATCATTCTGGCCAAGTTCACGAGTTATTTCCGTAAAGCCCCATTCTACATCATATTGTTCCCCGTTAACGAGCACAGCATCTCGGTTTCCTGTATCCTGATCATATTCCCAGCTGATCTCTCTTGGTCCTAACAGTCCTACAGGATCCTCATTGATTTCGTCATCAGCGGGTATGACCACGAATCCGATATCTGCATATCCTTCCGTATCTGTGTCAAGTATGTTACCGTCATCATCGTAGGCCTGTATTTCCACGGTTAATTCGACAGGATCCTTTCCTTCCTCAGGGTTTTCAGCTCTAACATAGTCATGTAGTGTTCCGTATGTAAGGTCTGTCGGATCAGTTGTTCTGGTATCTCTAAGCTGAAGCGGTCCAAACCAGTCCTCTTCATTATCTGGTACATCATTTTCAATCATATCTTCAGAGCTGTAGTACACTTTTACAGGTTCATCGTAGTCCACTGGTACCTCGACGGTCAGTATCCATAAACCTGCTCCTGCAACTGTTCCAGCTATCAGAAGCGCGGCTATAAACCAAACCGGTATTCCTTTCAGTTTTTTT
>PUNG01000038.1 GCA_003551675.1 Thermoplasmata archaeon | reverse complement strand
TGAGCTCAACAAGTTCCCCCTCTAAAAACGTCTCAGTGTAAGGATATTCAGTTATCTCAACGCCCTCTACAGAGATAGTGCCTTGACCAACCGGTTGGTTAACTGTCAGGATACCCCCTTCTAAAAAAGTGGCCGAGATGGTGTGATCCTCATCCATTGTTATGAAAGTTTCAGGTTCTTCAGGATCATCTATAGGGCCAGTATCTCCGGTCCATTCTTCAAATAACCATGCTTCGCCCGGCTCGGCGATGAGCCCAACAAGTTCCCCCTCTAAAAACGTCTCAGTATAAGGATATTCAGTTATCTCAGTACCTTCTACACTGATGGTACCTTGACCAATCGGCTCGTTGACTGTTAGAGTGAACCCTTCTAAAAAAGTGGCCGAGATGGTGTGATCCTCATCCATTGTTATGAATGTTTCAGATTCTTCAGGATCATCTATGGAGCCAGTATCTCCGGTCCATTCTTCAAATACCCATGCTTCATCTGGATCGGCGACGAGATCAACAGCATCTCCATCCACGAATGTTTCAGTATATGGATATTCAGTTATCTCAACGCCCTGTACACCGATAGTACCTTGACCCACCGGCTCGTTAATTGTTAGAGTGAACTCTTCGAGGAATGTAGCTGAAATAGTGTGATCTCCGTCCATGGTTATTACGGTATCAGGTTCTTCAGGATCTCCTATAGAGGCGGTATCTCCAGTCCATTCTTCAAATGCCCATCCTTCATCCCATTCGGCAAGCAGATCGACTGTGTCTCCATCTAAGAACGTTTCAGTATATGGATATTCAGTTATCGCAGTACCTTCTACAGTGATAGTACCTTGGCCAACTGGCTCGTTAACTGTTAGAGTGAACTCTTCCAAGAAAGTGGCCGAGATGGTGTGATCTCCATCCATGGTTATGAAGGTTTCAGATTCTTCAGGATCATCTATGGATCCAGTATCTCCAGTCCATTCTTCAAATACCCATCCTTCATCCCATTCGGCAAGCAGCCCAACAAGTTCTCCCTCTAAGAACGTTTCAGTATATGGATATTCAGTTATCTCAACGCCCTCTACACTGATAACACCTTGACCAACCGGCTCGTTGACTGTTAGAGTGAACTCTTCAAGGAATGTAGCTGAGATAGTGTGATCTCCATCCATGGTTATGGATGTTTCAGTATCATCGGGATCATCTATAGAACCGATATCTCCAGTCCACTCCTCAAATACCCATCCTTCATCCGGATCAGCGATGAGATCCACAATCTCTCCATCTACGAATCCTTCTTCATATGGGTATTCTGTTATCTCCATACCATCTACGCTGATGGTACCTTCACCTTCCGGCTCGTTAACTATAAGAGTGAATCCTTCAAGGAATGTAGCTGAGATAGTGTGATCTCCATCCATGGTTATGGATGTTTCAGAATCATCGGGATCATCTATAGAACCGATATCTCCAGTCCACTCCTCAAATACCCATCCTTCATCCGATTCTGCGAGTAGATCTACCGACTCTCCAATCACAAAGTTTTCATCATATGGATACTCTGTTATCTCAGTACCTTCTACACTGATGGTTCCCTCCCCTACTGGTTCGTCAACGGTCAGTGTGAACTCTTCAAGGAATGTAGCTGAGATAGTGTGATCTCCATCCATGGTTATGAACGTATCAGGTTCTTCAGGATCATCCATAGAAGCGGTATCTCCGGTCCATTCATAGAAACCCCATCCTTCGTCCGATTCTGCGAGTAGATCCACAACCTCTCCATCTAAGAACATCTCAGTGTGAGGATATTCTGTTATCTCAACGCCTTCTACACTGATGGTTCCCTCCCCTACTGGTTCGTCAACGGTCAGCGTGAGCTCTTCAAGGAATGTAGCTGAGATAGTGTGATCTCCATCCATGGTTATTGACGTATCAGGTTCTTCAGAGTCACCTATAGAAGCGGTATCTCCGGTCCATTCATAGAAACCCCATCCTTCGTCCGGATCGGCAAACAGGTCGACCGTCTGTTCCTCTGAAAAAGTTTCTTCATACGGGTATTCAGTTATCCCAGTACCTTCTACACTGATGGAACCTTCGCCTTCCGGCTCGTTGACTGTCAGGGTGTAGTCTATAGGTATAGATACGGAGTGCATATTCCAAACGTCTCCATCATAACTGACAGCACGATACTCGTCTTCTACTCGTATAAAGTAGTTGAGCTCCGTTCCTCCCGGATAAGAAGGTAATTCCGCTTCGTATGTGTCGCCTCCAACATCGACCATCTCTACTTTTTCAAGGTCTTCGTTTCCAAGGATGCCGTCATCGTGGTAAACATGAGCTGAAGACATCCCTTCACCTCCTGCATCAGTGATTATCTCCGCTTCGATAGTGACGTTCTCTTCAGAAACGGCATGAACGTCCGTGATATCAATGGAAGGAGGAGCGTTCTGCTTGGGGATCTCTCTGGTCGTGCAGTGTATTGCACCGCCTAGGTCAGCGACTTCATCAGCATTTATTCCTATGATATCGTGGTCAGGAAGTACATCTTCATAAACGCCGATGGCTTCAGCATCTGTACCCTGGTTGAACGTAGGAACTAAAACGATATCATTCACGATCAGAGAGTTCGCGTGGGTGTAATAGGTGTATCGACCTGTCCACCAGTCATATTCAACATGCATCGGTAGCCGGTATACATCAAACGATTCACCGCTTCTTGCAGTGACCTCGTTTTCGAAGAAATCGGCAGTGTCGTCCAATAATGCCGCGGGATCTGGATGACTGCCCGGATCTTCTACTTCCGATACGAGAACCGTCGTCTCATCCAATATGTTCACCTGCATGTCTAGATGTCTTAACCCATGATCTCCTGCGACCGTCTCGAAACCTTCCTCGGTTTCAACTAGATTGAACCATTCGGTCGCCCACTGCTCCACTTCTTCCTCACCACCTAGATTGGTGTTTAGCTCATACGCATCTTCAGTAGTATAAAATATTCCAGAACCTTCTACGAATTTATGGCCTCCGTCAAGGGTGAACCATTCACCACCTTCTTCCATGTCATAGTAATCTACACCTATCTCGTCAGCGTAGTTCCTTGGAAACTCGTTGGCGATGGGCCTAAGAGCGGCCCCGCCGTACTCCATATTTATGAATGAGACTTCACCACTATCTTTATCAATTATCGGTACCGGACCGTAATCTCTTATCCAGTGTACTTCTGGAGTATCGCCACCCATGACGGTGAACTCAACATTACCCATGTTCGCATCCGCATCATCGAGCACATCTTCCACATCGTCAGCTTCGCCATCACTTCCAACTATTATCTGAACTGTAGTCTCTCCAGATATCGCTACAGATATATCAGTATGGTAAGTCTCATGGTCCCAATCCCATCTTATAAGTATCTCTTCTGCACGTTCCCTTTGAGAGGGTGTTCTGTGGTTTGCAGGAGGATCACCGTAATCTAACGTTTGATAAGAAGTGTAGATATCAGGGCCTTCTTTATCTTCAATCCGTCTATAATCCTTTCTGTTGGAATCATACCTGGATTCCAGAACCTTTTCACTTTGATGGATCTCGTTAGCTTCTTCAGGGATCGGTTCATCCATCTCAGAAAAAGAGGATTTACCTTCTATTACACCTCCGAAACTACCGATGATCAAAACACTCACTATGATCATCACCAAAAGAAAACCAAGTTTTTTCATGGTTTTTGCCTCTTTTATCATTGAACTCGCATTTCATTATATACCTACAAAGGTATTTAGGTTTTAGGATGAGCATTCTCTATAGATCGTTGTGTAAAGCGAAGATCGATGTCACCATAATAGTGGAAGCGACGAACACCCATACATTCAAAAACCAGATCAGAACAACGATGGCGTAAACAACACCTCTCCTTCCGATGGTATATTGATCATTCCCTCTTGTAAAAAGACTGCTGAGGTACTCCTGTGGAGATGCTCCCGTTATGGCCTCTATAGCCTCGGGATCCGCTTTGATCAAAAAGCTTATCCTGATAAAATGACGAAGAGACAATAGCAGATTTAAAAATGAAAAGATCAAAGTTATGACTATGAGCCAAAAAGGAACTCCTTCAAGGATGAAACCGGCGGTCGGCTCTCCAACATCTAGTGTAGAGAAACCCAAAAGAAATCCAAGGAGTACCACCACCGTGGTCGCCAGGAAGGTGACCGCCATTATCACGTTCCTCATCTGATGAACCATCAGTAGATGATCTTTTTCTTCTAAAGCGGAACGGAACCATGAATGGATCGCATTGTCGACCCTACATTTTTTGGTATCTATACCCCTTCTCTTAGTGAACCACAGATAAAGATAATGATAACCCCAAAACGAGAGAAAAAAAACCAATAGTGCCGTCAGCGTTACTATATTCATCTTGATTTCACCTATCATCTAAAGGCTTCTGTCCTTATTAGTTTTTACCGTCTACAACCCCGTGAGGCGGTCAAAGGGTCTTTAAAGGTCTTAAGGAATGTTTTCTACATCAGGTAGATATCATGGAGAAAAAAAATACGGAGAGAAAAGTTGCGCTGGTCACCGGTGCAAGCTCCGGTATAGGAAAAGCAGTATGTAAAAGGTTAGCAGAAGAAGGGATGGATGTAGGACTGGCTGCTAGAAGAGAAAAGGAGTTGCATGCTTTGGCGAAAGAACTGAAAGATCATAACATCAAAACTTTAGTCTTACCCACCGACGTCAGCGTCGAGGAGGATGTGAACGACATGGTCGAAAAAACGGTGGATGAGTTCGGAAGATTAGACATCATGGTGAACAACGCCGGCATCATAAGATATGGAGATATCGAGGAGTTCTCCACTGAAGATTACAAAGAGATGATGGAGACCAACTGCGACGGCATGTTTTTTGCAACTAGAGCTGCGCTGGCACACCTAAAAAAAAGCAAAGGAAACTTGGTATTCATAGGGAGCTTCGATGCAAATCATCCTCGTTCCTTCAACCCCGTCTACGCCGCTACGAAGTGGTGGACTAAAGCATTCGTTCATGGTATAGAGAGTATAGTCGGAAAAGATGGTGTAGCCGTCAGCCTGATAAATCCCTCGGAAGTCAGAACGGATATAAAAGATAAAAACGGCACTGAGTATAAAAGAAAATACGAACAAGGAGATGTATTGGAGCCTGAAGAAGTGGCAGAGGCTGTGCTTTTTGCATGGAATCAGAAAAGCTGGACTACGGCGAGTGAAATAAATCTGTATAGGAGAGACAAGATGGGTGATTTTTTCTAGCTTTTTGTGTTCTTCATCTTTCCTTCAGTTCTTCCTCTATATTTTCCTTGGAAAGAGGCATCACCGATTCCTTTATGGATATACCTTCCGCTCCGTCAAAGTCTCCACCATATTTTAGGGATCCCTGTGCCTTTGCTCCTTTTTTCATCTGTACGTTTCCGACTGCGATTATATCCGTAACTTCCGTGTTTTCAGCTAGAATCACGTCTCCAAAACACTCGATTACTTCGGCGGTGCTCTTTTCTCCTATATCTATGAAGGGAGCTCTCACTTTACCTCGTATCTCTGTCCTGGCCCCTATATCGATCTTACCTGACTTTGACTTCAAAGATCCATCTATCTTGACTTGATCGCCTATTTTCACATCACCAGTAGCTTCGACTGATCCGCGGACTATCACGGAATCTTCTATCTCTAAAGTGCTTTTGCATTTTATCCCTCCATCTATTCTGGACCTACTTGGAACGACCGTACTTCCGTCGGTCTGTACAACGAATGTATCTCTATCTTCGTATTCGTTCAGATCTCGTATAAGTTCCTGATTTTCCTTGTTAAGTTCATCAATTTCTTCTTTAAGGCTGAATATTTCATCTTCCAATCTAGATATCAATTCATTACTATTCTTTGATAGGTCTCCGGCGTCTTTATCGGTCATCTTAGTTATCACGTTCCTCAGTTTGTTCCCATGTTCATCTAAGATCTCTTTTTTTTCCTTTAAAATTTTTCTTTTTTCATTTTGTAATTCTTTATTTTTATCTCTTAAATCTCTGACCTTATTCTTGAGGTTTTTTAGTTTTTTCTGATAAGTTTGCAACTTTTCTTCCATTTCCTTTTCCTTGAACATTGTAATTCCCCACTAACTCCTAATTGTCAGTTTGATATAAATAATTTATGAGGGTCGCATCGGATGCGCACCTACTGTTTATTTCAAAAGACTAGTTTTCCTATCTCACTGTAAGGTCCTCTCTTCCTCTCAAAGTAGTCGTCGTCTCCAAAATAGATGTCCCTGTAATCTTCCTCCAAGTCATCCCTGAGTAGAGGTCGTATCTTGTGCCATATACCCTTCCTCATATTCAATTTGTCTAAATATATCTCCTCGACATCTAAAGAATTCAAGGTCTCCTTCAACCTGTTCAGATCATCTTCTCCGTCGTTCTCATATGGGAGCAGAGGGCCTATGAACACCCACACCGGTATACCTTCTTCTTTCAATTCCTTTATTGCAGAGAGTCTCTCCGCCACCGTTGGGGCGTTGGGCTCAAAAGTTTTTCTGAAGTCGTCGTCTAAAGAAGTTATGGTGAACCCTACGTCGGATTCCATCTTTTTCAGTATATCCACATCCCTTTTTACCAGGTCTGATTTGGTCTGTATAAGCACGGGAAAATCGTTTTTACTTAGCTGCTTTAAACACCTTCTAGTGAGTTTATATTCCCTTTCTGCCTTTTGGTAGGGATCCGTAACGCTACCTATCCTGACCAGACCTTTTTTCTTCGTTTTCGCCTCTTGCGACACCACTTTCGGTATGTTCCTTTTCACGTCCAAAAAAGTTCCCCATGGCCTCTCATCTCTGATCACATAGGGTGCATAACAGTACTCGCATCCGTGGGAACAGCCTTGGTATGGATTTAGTGCGTAATCCGCTTCCAACCTGGATCTTGAGAGCGCGGTTTTACAACTTACCTCTTTTAGGTCCAATCCTTCTATCTCGACCTTTTCAAATTCTAATTCCAATGTCTATCCTCTCCAAATTTAAAATCTTTTTCTTCTTTTCTTTTAACACCAAAATCGCTCAGCCTTGTTTGATAGAGCGCATCCCTTAGTACTTCGCTGTGTTTCTTCCAAGTATCTATCTTGATATCTAATCTAGTAGAGACGTAGAAGAGTGCTTCTTTTAATGTGTCGAAAGTCTTAGGTTCTTTTTTCAACGCGTCTCTCACGTGCTCCCTCACGTTCCAAACACCTACGGGCATGATGTATCCCGGATGCGTCTCCCTTAATATAACGGCTCCTGCCTGTCTTTTTTCTCTAGATAATTTTTCGGCAACTGCCAATCTAGCGGCGTAAAAACATCCGCCTATCTCTGCGTAATCTGAACGCCCTTCGTACCTTTCATGACTCGAGATTATAGCTATATCCCTTCCGTGTGGATTCCACGCCGTTTCGGGATACCAAGCTTCTACCAATTCGTACATCCAAGTCCGAGGAAGCATCAGTATCTCCCATCTGTTGTCCAATTCCCATGTTTCGTAGACCCTGTACTCGTCTATGGGTCTATAGTCCTTAACTTCTTCTCTGAGTTCCTTTCCTATTGTATCGTCAACGGCGGTGATACTCCATCTAGTGGGTACGAATTTTCTGTTCTCTTCTATACCGAAGGCACCGACGCTGAAAGCCCTTTGGATCTTGGAGATATAAACATCCTTTTCGTAAAGATTTACAACAGCTTTAGTGGCTTTGAGGTCCGTATCGAAGTGTGCCTTGTCGAGCCTACCGTCGAATTTTATGGTTCCAAGGTCCAGTTTTTTAAGGGGGCCCGAGGGACCATAGGGTTGAACGGAATCAGAGAGTTGTATCTTCCCACCTGGTTTTTTAGAAAAAAAGGCCTCCACTTCCGCGGGCCTTTTCGACAGAGCCATCTGTTGAGTTATGTCCGCTATCCTGTTTCTTCCGTCAAATCTATCCACTCTGATAGGATATTTGCCTCTGACCAACTGGGTCCTGTTCTTCACTATATCATCGATCTTTTTGCCGACCCAGAGCTCCGGCATGTCCAGTTCCGACGTATCGCCGTGAAAAGGCGGAACCAAAGGTCCAACGTTCACTTTGGGGTAGCCGTATCTACCCACGAATACACCCGGCGGAGAAGAACCTGATATGTCCGTACTATCTATCAAAGGCTTAGACTCCATCCTCTGATAGTATTTTACCACCACTGGACAGCGCTCCCTCCCACAGAGATTTTTGGAACCTCTACATAGAGCACATCTTGAATTCTTTTGGACGAAGTGTTCTTCATCGGCTAGGTCTACGTTCATTCAGTAGAATATATGCAATCGAGCGTTTTTAACTGTTTCGTAAAAAGTCAAAAAAAGGAAAGGTTTTTCGACCTCCGTCGGTGATGATACGACTTCAAGGAGATATAGGACTTCCTTCCTTCCTTTCGGTCTCTTTGATCTCTTTTTTGATGACCTCGCCGAGGACCTTGATGCCTTTTTTTATCTCTTCTTCTGAAGAGTGGGTGAAGTTCAGCCTCATGGTGTTGTATCCATCATCTCCTACGAAAAATGCATCTCCGACGACGTAAGCCACCTTTTCATCCACCGCTTTTTTGAACATGTCCCGTGTGTTTATATGCATGGGTAGCTTGGCCCACACGAACATACCTCCTTCAGGTCTGTTCCACTCTACTCCCTCGGGGAAGTGTTCTTCCATGGCTTCCAGCATGGTCAATCTTTTTTTATCGTAGAGCTTTTTTATCTTCTCAAGATGTTCATCCATGATCCCTTCTGCAAGATATTTGTAAGCGACGTACTGTCCGAAAGGATTGGTACACAGATCCGTGGCCTGTTTCGCTATACACATCTTTTCTATCAGTTCTTCAGGTCCTGTTGTCCATGCTATCCTGAAACCCGGGGCGAGTATCTTTGAAAACGTCTCTAATCTAACGACCCTGTCCTCATTATCCATGGACATCAGATGTGGTCTAGCTTTCCCCTCATATCTAAGGTGTGAATAAGGTGAATCCTCTACGATCAGCACATCGTATTTTGAAGCTATATCCAACAGTTCGCGTCTTTTTTCTGCTGACATCGTAGCGCCTGAAGGATTCTGAAAAGTCAAAACAACGTAGATGAACTTAGGGAGTTTTCCTTTCACTTTTAACTGCTTTAACTTTTTTTCTAGTAAGTTCATGTCCATGCCGTCTTCCCTGACCTTTACCGTTTCCATATCGGCTTCAAATGCTCTAAAAGCCCCGGTAGCCCCGAGATAGGTCGGTGAGCCGACTATGATGGTATCACCAGGGTTTAACAGAACTTTACTCAAAAGATCCAAAGCCTGTTGGGATCCATGAGTTACCAAGATGTTCTCGTAATCTACGTCTATGCCTCGTTGGTTCATCATCTTGGCGAGTTCTTTTCTCAGGGGATTCACTCCTTCCGTGGAACCGTATTGAAGGATCTTTTCCCCGATCTCATCCAGATTATTGTTTATTATCTTTCTAGTTTCCTCTACTGGAAAGGCTTCCGGGTTAGGGAGGCCCCCTGCAAAAGAGATTATATCCGGCTGTTGTATCAATTTTAATAGCTCCCTTATCTCAGACTTCTTCATATTTGAGGCCCTTTCCGAGAAGATTTCTTCATATCTCACCATATTATCATCCTGTAAGCGATCCTGCTAATCGGTTAGTGTGTCATATCTTTTTCGGTGAAAAACATATCGATCCGAGTTCTTTCGAAGGTGTATAACGTCCCCGGCCATCACCTTTCTACCGTCGTCTAAGACCAATCTACCCTTTTCATCTATATCTTTTACTCTACCTTCCAAGATGCGGGAAGGTGTTTTTATTTTTACCAGTCGTCCTATGGTCGAAGAATAACCCCTGTAAGTATCCATCATGTTCTCTAAGTTGGAAAAATTTTCGATGATATCTTTTATGAGTCTTTCCTTAGAAACCGGCTCATCTAAAAGTGCGGAGAGACAGATGCTATCTTTTAAAGGAGCGGTCTCTATGTTCAAACCGATACCCACGATGGCTTTTTTCTCCAAGACCTCCACCAATATACCACATATCTTCTTATCTCGTACCATCACGTCGTTGGGCCATTTTAGTGATGGAATTATACCTAGATCTTCTAAAGTTTTAGCCACCGCTAAGGACGCTTTAAGAGATAAAATAGGCTCTTTCCCGGTACATAAGGAGAGATAAAGACCTCCAGGTGGTGAGACCCATGAGCGATCTTTTCGCCCCCTACCTTCTGTTTGCTCTTCCGCCACCACGGCGAAGTCTTCTTTTTTATCTTGGGCGAGCGTTTTTGCTACTTCGTTGGTAGATGTGGTCTTACCAAGACGATATATCTCTATCTTTTTCACCACCGACGTTTTTGGCACTATGAGCTACCTCCGAGGAGTGCCAAAGTAAGTCACCCTCTTTTAAAAGGTGTACTTCATCTCCAACTTTGTGGAGATAGTCTGACTTCGTGCCGACTTCAAGATCCGCTATGGCTTCCATCTCTTCGGATCTCTGCAGCAGGCGGAACAGTTTTCCGTCGACTTCTTTTCTTTCCTCTCCTTTTTTTATATGTATACTTTCCATGATCTCACCCAAGCAGACCTATCAATATGCCTGCGGCGGTGGCGGAACCTATAACCCCCGCCACGTTAGGACCCATGGCGTGCATCAAAAGATGGCTGCCGGGATCTTCTTCCTGTCCCATCTTCTGTACTACTCTTGATGCCATGGGGACCGCTGAAACACCCGCGGCCCCTATCATGGGGTTGATTTTACCGTTAGATAACTTGTAGTAGATCTGTCCAAAAAGAGTTCCCCCTGCGGTGGCGGCGGCGAAGGCGAAAACCCCTAGAAGGAGTATCTTGAGAGTTTCCAGTTGTATGAATGTATTACCAACCATAAGAAAACCGACACCCAGTCCGAGCATGATGGTGGCTATATCCATCAGTGCATTACCGCCGGTGTCGGATAACCGGTCCATGACACCCGAGGTCCGGAAAAGATTTCCCAACATCAACATACCGACAAGTGGAAGAGCGGATGGAACGATCAGGCCCACTATGATGGTCACACCTATGGGAAATACTATCTTTTCTATATCACTGACCTTTCTCATGGTTCCCATCCGTATCTTGCGCTGTTTTTTTGTGGTGAGGGCTTTGATTATAGGCGGTTGGATTATAGGTACCAACGCCATGTACGAATAAGCGGACACGGTCACCGCGGCTATGATCTCCGGTCTATCGGCCACCAAGCGCGTGGCTGCATAGATCGCCGTTGGACCGTCGGCTCCTCCGATGATACCTATGGACGCTGCCGAATTCAGATCGAAACCCAGGATTATAGCTAGACCCAACGCCAAAAATATGCCCAGCTGTGCCGCTGCGCCCAGCAGGAACGTTTTAGGGTTCGCTAACAGAGGAGAAAAATCGGTCATGGTTCCGATACCTAAGAATATGATAAGGGGGACTATGCCGGTCGCGATGAGCTGTTGATAGATAACGTATAACAGTCCGGATTCACCCGTTATACCTGTTAAAGGCAGATTAGCTAGTATGACCGCAAAACCGATGGGACCTAACAATAAAGGTTCCATGTTTTTGGAGATCCCAAGATAGATCAAGAGCAATCCTATACCTAACATAACCAAACTCTGCCAAGTCAGAGCGAAGATCCCTAACTCGATCATCTAATCACCTCCTCTCGCGTGTATCGCCGCGATGATCGCGGCTACTTTTTCCTTCTCGTCTTCTTTTTCTTGGACAAAAAACTTGTTTATTATCCATCCGAAGAGATATGTGGCTAAGGTGAGTATACTCAGGGTTATGAATACCACGCCGATACCTATGATCATCACTTCTAACGGAGTCATATTATCCTACCATGGTTGCGATCAGGTCGTTTTCTTCTACATCTTGTCCTTTGTTAACGTGTAGTTCTTTTATGGTACCGTCTTTTGGAGCTGGAACATCGTTTTCCATCTTCATGGCCTCTAGTATCGCGATGGGGTCTCCCGCACTGACTTTGTCCCCTGGGTTAACCTTTATGTCAAGTATGGTCCCGAGCATCGGTGCACCTATATCGGTCTCTTCGCCGGTGGGGCCCTCACGTTGTTCTGAAGCTTGATCTTTACCTACTGTTTTCGATGCTTCATGGCCTTCTGGAAATAACACAGAGATATTATATTTTTTACCGTTCACCTCTACTGTATTTTTTCCCTCCATCTTCACGCTGTAATCGTTTCCGTCCACTTTTACTTTACCTTCAAAGGGGTAATCGAACCGAGGTCTCTTCACTACTTCCTTCTCCTTATCGGGCTCTTCCAATGGAAGGTCTTTAGAGTAGAACTCGGCTTCAACGTCACCTTTCAAAAATTTAAGACCTATATCAGGATAGATGGTGTAGGTGAGCACATCTTCGGGTTTACCTAAAAGCCCCATATCTTCGAGCTCGTCTCTTTTCTTTTTGAATTGAGGCTCTAACAGGCTTGCGGGCCTTTCATCGATAACTTCGTCTTCCCAATCAGGACCTAATATCTTTTCATACATCTCTTCTGATATCTCACCCGGAGGCCTACCGTACATGCCTCTGAAGTACTCTTTGGTATCGTTGGTTATCCTTTCATATCTTCCGAACTTCACGTTCATCACAGACTGAACGCCGACGATCTGGGAACTGGGTGTTACCAGTGGAGGATAACCGAATTCCTCCCTAACTCTTGGAACTTCTTTCAGAACTTCGTCGTACTTGTCAGCCGCACCCTGCTTTTCCAACTGGTTGACCAGATTGGACAGCATGCCCCCTGGGATCTGATGGACGGTAACGGAGGGATCGATCCTCAAGGCTTGGTCCCTGTGCAAGTGCTTGTATTTTCTCCATATACCCTCAAAATACTCTCTTATCTCCATCAGCAGATCCATATCGTATCCTGTATCGTACTCCGTGTCTTGTAGTGCTGCGGTCAAAGATTCGGTAGGCGGCTGGCCGGTCGCACCGGTCAAGGAAGAGATGGAAGTATCCAATATATCTACTCCCGCCTCGCAGGCCTTCATGTAAGCCAATCCCGTCATACCCGAGGTGTTGTGGCTGTGTAGATCTATAGGTATCTTGATACCTGCATCTTTACAACCTTTCACGATGTTGTAAGCCCGGGACGGCGAGATCATACCCGCCATGTCCTTTATACAGAGAGAATCGCAGCCCATGTTCTCCAATTTTTTGAACTTTTCCACGTATTTTTCTACTGTGTGTATGGGTGAGATGGTATAACAAAGAGAACCTTGTACGTGTGCACCTTCGTCCTTGGCTTTCTCTATAGGGATCCGCATGTTTCTAAGATCGTTCAGAGCGTCGAATATCCTGAAACTTTCGCAGCCGTTCTTGTATGCAAGGTGTACAAATTCTTTTACCACGTCGTCCGGGAAATTACTATAGGCCACTATATTCATGGCTCTTTCGAGCATCTGTACTCTCGTGTTAGGCAGAGCGTCGCTGAGTTTGTTCAACCTCTCCCAAGGATCCTCGTTCAGATATCTTATACATGCATCGAATGTGGCTCCTCCCCATATCTCCATAGAATCGAAACCCACCTGATCCATCTTGTCACAGATAGGCAGCATATCTTCAGTCCTCAATCTCGTTGCCAGGACCGATTGATGAGCATCCCTAAGGGTCTGATCGTGCAGGTCTACCATGTTTTTTCCTCCTCGACTAGAACCAAACCGAAGCATGAGACATGATTTGGGTTCATATGGGGGTTAACTAATGATGGTCTTATTAAAATATTTAGTGTATCTACTTTAGACTCACTTCTTTTTCACGGCTTCCCAAGCTTTGAAGATCAATTCGGGTACGTCTTCGTACTCTTCTTCATCCCTGGCCTTTTCGAGTTTGGATATCGTATTCATGATCTTTTTAGATCTGCCTCCGCCTTCCAGGTCATCCAGGACGAAAGAAAGGTCTATTATCTCCTCTTCCATCCTTTTATCCACCAACTCTTTAAGAAAATTCCTAGCCTCTCGGAGCGCATCTAAGGCTTCCCAATGATATCCTTCTTTTGAGGTTTTTAACGCATATTTTATTATCCTCTTCCCTCTCTCCCTCTCCGCTCTGATCCCCATATAGTCGGCGATCCTTAAAAGGTCCTTTATCTCTACCAGCGTTTTACTCGTTTCACGCTTTATCTCTTTTATCTCTTCCCGCCTTAGAGTTGGTTTAGCTGAATCCATGAGAACTCCCCGCGATCCTCCTTTTTTCATTAGATACAGTACACTAAATATAAATCTTTCCTACATCGGCGTATGACTTGATCTAGAGTATGTAAAACGTGTTCACATCTCTCTTTCCATCATCTCTTCCATCTTTTTTTCCATCATCTCAGAGATCTTTTCATTCATCTCGGCCTTCATCTTCGGAGGTATGAGTTCTAACCCCAGTTCCGCACTGGTCTTGGCCAACATCCCATAGGCAAAAGCTTCTTTCATCTTTGCCTCCATCAGCATCTCGACGTACTTCTTGAACTCGGCTTTCAATTCTTCGTTCTCTTCTATCTTATCTCTTATATGCCGCTTGATCTCGTCTTTGACGAGGTCTTCCACGGCTTCTACGATGAGACCTTCAGTATTGATCAAATCTTCTCCGCCTTTTAATATCGACCCTAATGTTTTATCCATGTTCGACAAACTACCACCGAGCCTAAAAGGAAATAATGATATTAATGTTTATGGTATTTTTCATATGAGGGATATCACCAAAAAAAGAGAAGGAAGTGAAGAAAAACTCGATCCCGTCGAGAAAGACCCCATCGTATCTCGTCGCATCGTCTTTCCAAGGAGTATCTGACCATTACAACTCCATGATAATCGTCATACTACGGATTCCACAGGTCTTTGAAACTCTTCCTGATAGACTGATACGTCCCAGATTTTTCCTCATTTTTCGGGTTGTAGTGGAGGATCTTGCTCAACCATCTCACCCTCTGCCGGTCCGGTCTCTCCTACAGGAGGCTGCTCTAACTGTGAAGGATCTTCCTGAGTATATTCTGAGGTGTTTCCTCCTTTTATTAGAACCGCCATCATGACGATCCATATC
>PUNG01000010.1 GCA_003551675.1 Thermoplasmata archaeon | reverse complement strand
TTGAGAAGAGGTTCTAAGAGCGTGGATGAGATGGAAGAGGCTGTAGAAGAATGGCAAGAGTGATCGTCGATACTAGTTTTTTAAGTTGTTTAGTAAAGACTGGTCTTTTGGATCAGACTTTAGATATGATCGGAGAATCTAAAATGTTTATTTGGTTACATACTAAAATTATTAAAAAATAGTACTAATACCTTTTCATACACTCATCAGGAGTCAATGCTCTATCTTTCAAAAACCAGAAATCATCTTTGTTCGATGTAACAAGAATCAAAGGAGGTGTGTGGGCATGTGCACCTATCAGATAATCTCGAGCATTGAGGCTAAAATCTTTTCCTTTAGAACCCCAGAGGGCTCCGCATTCAGCTAGATTGGATTCCAATCTTTCGATCGTTATATCTAATCTATTTAACAGACCTTTTATCTGAGTGGTATCCCCATTTTTGTTGATATTGTCAACGCATATCTCTGCGTATGCCACTACAGGTAGCTTTTTTTCTCCATGATACGAATCAAGCCAATTCAAAAAATCTTTTCGGGTGAATACGTTCGTATCTAGGATCAAAGGTGGAGATGACATCAGAGATCACGCATGGCTGTCAGATGTGTAATTATCAACAAATTCATCGATAATCCTTTCTGTTTCTTTTTTGTCATCTTTTCTCCATCTGTAGAACTCGTTGATCGCTTCATACTCTAATAAGCTTGGATCCTTTTCTATACTTTTGATTATGATATCTGCTATGCTTTTTCTATGCCTGTTCGCATTGATGGGAAGCTTTTCTTGCCAGTAATGTAGAACCTTAGGTGGAATGTTTTCTCGTGCCTTTGGATCGTGTCTCAGATAATAACAGAATAAAAACCAAAAATCTGTTGAAATTTTTTCCAATATTTTGAACCGCCAATTTTCACTATCCAGTTTTGCATCTATGAAAGTTTTGACGAGTTCGTATTCTTTTTCGATCTCTTTGAAGTCGTGTACCGGAAAAGAATCGTAGGTGTTTCTGAAGATAGGTTTTGACAATTCTTTGTAACTTTCCATATCCCAATTATAAGCATTGTTTGCGCCATAGAACAATTTTCTCAATTCTAAGAATTTTCTTTGAAAATCATAAGGTGCGTACGAATAAACATCATCTATGAGGGTCTCAAAATCGTCGTGATATTTTTTTACTAAGGATTCTATCTCAGTTTCCATGGGATGTCCTTCCAGTCCCTTAAAAAAATCGGGAATGTCGTAGCCCCAGTCAACTTTTGTTTCGTTCAATTCCACATTCGTCCATTCTAGATTAGCAGGCATATTCGACCTACAGACCTGGTCTCCGTATCTGTACCAGTAATGTGATAATTTGAAATAGTCTAATCTTTTATTGAGAAGTGACATGATCTTATTGAAGAATACCCCATTCGGTTTATCTCCTGTGACGGACTCATACCTTTGAATTATCAGGTAAGATGCATAGTGGATGAGTTTATCATCCGTTGATATTGTCCCTTGATCGTATCCGTACATTTTTAGCACCTCTTCATAGAACATGAAAGCATCCATATTAAAAACTTACCGTGATCCTTTGGAGAGATCCGTGTGTAACCTGGATGTATATGTGACACGTTTATATTCTCCTGGTCCTTCACATCCGGCGAAAAATATGGAGCGGATCATACTGTGGTCACTTGAAGAAGGGTAAAGTATTGATAGCATCTTCAAGAACGAGTATAGGGGCCGTTTTTAAACAAAAAAATAACGTCGGTTATCCTCCGACCGTTCCAGCATTTCCGAAGCTAGCGGTCTATTATCGTTCCCACAATCGGCGGAATACGTGCAAGCGGTACATCCCGTCTGTAGGAACATTCCCTCAGACTTTTCCGTGAGCTGCTTTAAAATTTCTAGCGTACCACGGAAGGAAATTTTCTAGGATCGGATACTCGTTTTTGATAAGTTTCCTGTCTTCTTTGATCAGGGAAAGTTGTTGCAGTTCTTGGATATTATGGTCGCTCATACCGCCTTCCTCACCGTTTCCTTTATATCTCATCTTTCACTTACTATAGCAGGACAAAGACTTAAAGAATAATAGGAGGAAAGAAGATAAAGATAGCATGTTTGGGCTGGGGCTCGTTGATATGGGATCCAAGAGGATCGAAAATCGAAGGTGGATGGCAAGAAGAAAGGTGATCAAAAAAATGGATGAAAACAAGATCAAAGGAGGTATCTTCGGCGTCGCCGTTGGAGACGCTCTTGGAGTCCCGGTAGAATTCTCAAGCAGAGAAGAACTAAAGTCTGATCCAGTGGTAGGTATGAGAGGAGGAGGCATTCATAAACAGCCTTCTGGAACATGGTCTGATGATTCTTCATTGACCTTTTGTTTATTGGAAAGTCTTTGTGACGGTTTCGATCTAGATGATATAGCAAATAATTTTTCTAGATGGTTCAAAGAGGGTTATTGGACTCCGCACGGTGAAGTTTTTGGCGTGGGCGGCACTACGAGAGAAGCTATGTTGAGGTTAGAGGATAAAACCGATCCTACGGAAGCGGGTGGAAAAGGTGAGAGAGACAACGGGAACGGCTCTCTCATGAGGATACTCCCCATGGTCTTTTACACGAAAGATATGGACCTGGAAAAAAGATTTGAGTTGGTCCACAAGGTTTCATCTATCACTCATGCACATCCTAGATCAAAGATGGCTTGTGGGTTCTATGTGACACTATCTATGGAATTGTTGAAGGGAAAGAAACCTTTGTGTGCTTATGATGAGACCATATGTATCTTTGAAGATTATTATCAAAAAGAACCATTTCAAAAAGAATTACCTCACTTCGATAGGATACTATCTAAGGAACTGTATGGATCTTCGAAAAAAGATATCCGGAGTGGAGGTTATGTGATGGACACTTTAGAGGCCAGCATATGGGCCTTTTTGAATAGCGGTGATTTCGAGGAAACTGTCTTGACCGCGATCAATCTTGGAGAAGATACCGATACCGTAGGAGCGGTAGCCGGAGGACTATCCGGTATATGGTATGGATTCGAAAGTATCCCCGAGGCATGGATAGATGGATTAGCCAGAAAAGAAGATATCATGGACTTGGTGGATAGATTCTGCTCGTGCCGGGCTCTATAATGAAGTACGGTTGATTTTGTTATCATCTGCGGTTGGCGAGGAACGGGTGTTTTGACCAGGGTTTTTAGCTCATAAGTTTTGATAAGGTTTAAGTATTACTATGCGCATACTATGGTATGATAATATGTCGGAAACGAAAAGGGTGTCCATGACGTTACCAGATATAATGAAGCGTGAAGTCGATGCCATACCTGAAACTGGCTATTACGACAGTAGATCGGAATTTTTACGGGACGCGATAAGGACTCTCCTACGGGAGAGACCTGAGTTGAGGATCTCCATCGCCTGCAAACTTTATGAAAAAGGAGAGATATCTTTGGGTCGAGCTATGGAGATAG
>PUNG01000027.1 GCA_003551675.1 Thermoplasmata archaeon | reverse complement strand
TTTGATCGGCCCACAATTTCCTGTAATTGTAGAAATACTCGTGCATCCCTAACCTGTCGGCCGTGTATACGACCTCGTGTTCCTCCATGATATCGTGTTGTATATGTAGGGGGAGTTCTTCAAAGATATGAACGTCGTAGTTATTCGAGACCGTATCGACTTCTCTAAAGACCTTCAAGAGCACTCCTTTTATGTCCACGTTTTCATCACTCACGTCTTTGCAGTCGTAATAAAAGTGAGAAGCCCCTGGAACGACCACAGCGACGTCGATATCACTCTGAAAATGCTCCTCGTCCTTGACAAAAGAGCCGAACAAAAGTACAGCTAACACCCTTTCATCTTCCTCGACCCAAGAGAAATCATCTTTCAACTGCTCTACTGCTTCTCCACCCATCCTCTGATCTCCTCCAAAACCTCGACAACTTTCGAATTCGTTCTCTCTATCGATTCGAGAGCTATCTTCTTCTCTAAACCATTATATTCATGAACGAGCCTGTTCCGAAGTCCATTTGATTCCTTCATGATCCCCTCTTGCTTTACGTCCAACAATCCTTTTTCCCTCAATTTTTCTATATTCGTATAATCGTCTTCGACCACTTCTCCCATATCTTTGACGATCATCGCGAATAGATCTGTAAAGGCTTCTATCATCTCTTGATAGGCCTTGTATACGGCCAATGTACTCTTTTCATCTCTATCCTGTATCCAAGAAGATATATTATCTCTTCGTTTAGTTATCGTGGATATCTTAGCCCTATATCTTGAGAGTCTTTTTTTATCCATCTTGTTGCTACATAACAGTCTGTTTCTATTTAAATCATTCCGATTTGCCACAAGGGATAAAAACGAAACTTCCTTTTTACCCCCTGATCGGAAAGTCAAAGAAGAACATCGTCTCAGCAGTATCCGCAGAGCCTTTGCTCGAGTACCGAGGGGTAAATCAAGGTTCCTGACTTCAGGGCCAGTTGACCGTTCAAGCACTGGGAGCTTTCAACATCGATAAACATGTTCTCATATGTCGCTTTTTTAATCATCGGATCTAAAAAATTGTTGGAAGTCGGTTCGGTCAGGAATTTTGGGTGTAAATATGAATAGTACCGCTTATCTCTTGTTCCCCTGCATCTTCTGGTATCATCACATCTATCTGCACCCATGCGGCGTTGGAATCTTCTAGGTCTTCGTTGTTCGCTCCCTCTCTACCGCTCCAGATGTTGTGGTTTTCGTCCCATCCGAAGTGGCCGCCGTTGTTAAGGTTCAACTCGTCGTTTGTATAACCGTTTTCCGAAGCGCTCAATACGAACCTCTCTTCAGAACGTGAACCAGGCCATCTCCATCCGCCCGAGGCGGTACCGTTATAGTAGATAAGAGCAGTATCTTCGTTTGTAAGGTTTCCCCAATCACCGCCGGTCTCTTCTGTTTCAACTCCTCTTATATCCTCATTTGGGCATGGGATAGAAGAATCCTGATGCAGCCATACCCTGACGTAGGGCGAGTAGCCTTCTTCGCTCTCCACGCTGATGTTCGTTATCTCTATGTCCGTATCTTGAGTATTCACCAGCGCGAATATGTTGGAGTAAGACACGTTGGAGCCTTCGGCAAAACTACCTAACTCAAGTTCGTACCGATCGGATTCGTTCCGCAGCAGGTATTCTCCTGTACTGAAGTCCGTTCTGTTGGCAGCTAGCTGCAGACCCGAGTATTTTGTTGATATCCTCAATCCCGTATCGGTTTTGATCGAAGTGTATATCGCACTTTGGATAGACGTGACGACCAAAAGGATACATAGAAGGGCTATCATCAACTTCTTCCAATCCTTCATCTATTCCACCTACCTTCCATCAAGATACCACCTCGAACTTGACCGTTCTAGCCGTGGTCCAGCCTATACCCCACTCGTCGAACTCGTCGTTGTCTACTGCAGTGACCACTGCCATGTATTCTTTACCGGCCTCGAATTCTGAGATGTCGAAAGATCGATTGAATACCTGGTATCTCTCACCGTATTCCGTATCGTTCCTGTACATGCTCACGTTCTCCACTATTTTCTTGCCTGTAGAATCGTAGATCGATATGTTGATGGTTTCATTCATCTGCTCCCTGTTCAGAGGTTCCGGGATGGTCACATTTGCATTTATCTGTACTTTATCTTCGCTTTTGCTGTACTCTGCGACCCAGTCTTTAGTGTAAGTACCACTATCCCCCCAGCATGTTCGAGTCCATCGAGTCTCGGCGGTGCTCAAAGTCTTATCGTCTTCAGGCAGCAGACTCCTGATCTGATAATGAGAGGGATATTTTTCAGAATCTAGGTTCACTTTGAGATATGGAGACCCGTAGGGACCAGATGCTGATATGTTCAGCAGCAGAGTATCCCCTTCTTCTATGAGCATCGTTTCAGTACCGACCGTGAAATTGTACCAACCTTCTCTGTCAACTGTATTCAAGTCTTTATAAAAGATATCTCTCTCCCATTCACCTTCAGAGCTGTTCCACCTGTCCCAGGATACATTGACGTTAGGCCATCCGGGAGCGATTATATGCACTCTCCCGTCTTTTCCACTTTCGTCAGGAGGTCTTGTCCAATTAGGTGCGCTGAACATGAGTTCTATCTGACCGTTACCATTTATGTCTCTGCCCTTATTCACCACGGAAAAACCTAGCCAATCTCCCGGATTGTCCCCTCTTAATGTTATATTGGCATCGGAATGATCGAGTTGAGTACCTATATCCCACGAGCCGTTGCCAAAATTCACATAGGCCTTTCCAGCGTCGGTTCCTGCCGAGTCGTTGAAGGGCGCCCCGACTATCAGATCTGATACGCCGTCCTGGTCGTAATCTCCTCCTCCCGATACGGAGTAACCGAATTCATCGCCCTCTGCCGCCCCATCTATAGTTACGTCAGGCGGGAATTTTGCATAGAAGAGGAATTCTGATGTTGAATTTCTTGAGGTAGCTAATCTGTTCCACCAGTCGCATGAATATTCTACAGGCCGTTCGAGATCTTCGGGTCCCTCGATAGGCGTCTTGACCGAAAAATTCTCCTGAGAATCCACCCACCTTGTGAGAGAAGAACCATCGTGCAAGTATGGGTAGCCTTTATCTGATAAAGAGTTCGAGAGCGTACCAAATTCAGTGTAATACAACATGGTAGGATATGTACGATTCAGATAGCCGCCTGTGGTCTTAGAATGTATCCTCCTCTGCTTGTGGTATTCTTTCGTCCATTCATTTCCTCCAGAGGTCGGGTTCTCCTGATAATCCTGAGATCTTTCAAGATACCATCTAGATCTATAGGCAGTCCATATCTTCACCGTCTCATCATCTGAACCAGAAACTAAATGATCGCCGGAAGGGGACCAGGAAACGCTATTCACATTATCGGTATGACCCCCGCTCCAACCGATTCCGTCAGGTAGAGGAGACGTACTGATCTCGGTCCAATCGTCGGTTTCGTACATCCTGACACCTGACTCTCCCCAATGAG
>PUNG01000023.1 GCA_003551675.1 Thermoplasmata archaeon | reverse complement strand
TGTTTTAGAATAAAGTTGAAAGAATTTGATGAGCAAAAATTAGACGAAGTTGTTGAAACACTAAAAGCAGCACACGAATATTATTTATGACCTCTTAAGTTGTCACAACAATTTCCAGCAAAATCCAACCTGAAAATGATTTTTACTAACCCCTCCGAATCAGACCGTTGCGGGATTGAAATTTCTAATCCTCGATAGCATATCGTCAGGGTCTAATGGTTCAAATCAGACCTTTGAGGGTTTCCACCCCTTTTCCCATCAACCGAATATCATAATCCAACTGACGGTTGTTCATCTTATTCTTCAGAGATTCAAAAATCTTCTTCAACTCCCTCCAAAAACCATTACGATATACGGTTGTTTTACCCCTTTTTATTACGACTGACGGTTGGTGAATCCTCTACGACTGACGGTCGTTACCAACCGACAATCATAATCAAATCAACCGACAATCATAACGTTACCAACCGTAGCTCATAACAAGATCAACCGCAGATCATACAGATCAACCGCAGATCATACAGATCAACAGTCTATGATAATCAAAGAAGACGTAGATCAAAAAAATCTCAAATATCTTTTAATCTAGTCCGATTTCATTCTTCACAAAATAAAAAATCATCTGGTGATTTGTCATGATCCTAACTAGCGTAAACACCAAAACTATTTTCCATCTTGACAAACTATAAATAATAGAAAACTAAATGTGTTTATTGAGAAAAAATCACAAAAAACAAAGATAAAAAACAAAATGGGGAAAATATGTTGATAGAATTTAGTGTTGAAAACTTCAAATCCTTGAAGGAAAAACAGACATTGAGCATGGAAGCAGCAACTCCTCTAAACGACCTAGATTACAATCTGATCGATCTTAAAGATCAAGCGGATAAAGAGTATCAGCTTTTAAAAAGTACAGCATTATACGGAGCTAACTCTTCAGGAAAAAGCAATGTGTTAGATGCCTTGATGAGACTTAGACATCTGGTGAAACGTTCTCACCAGAATCAAAAAGGGGATAAGCTCTCTCATGAACCTTTCCGGTTCGATAAAGAATTTGTTGACGAACCTACAAAATTCGATATAACCTTCATCCAAGACAACATAAGATACAACTACGGCTTATCCTACACCGAAGAAAAAGTGATCGAAGAATATCTGTATTATTACCCTAAAGGAAGAAGATCACAGATATTCGAAAGACAAAACACCGACGAGTACGAATTCAAAAAAGATGAAAAGGAACAGAAGATGATCAAAAAGAGGACAAGGAAGAACGTTCTCTACCTCTCGAGTTCCACTCAATTCGATTACGATAAAACCACAAAAGCCTTTGATTGGTTCAATGAAATATTGAACGGTATAGGACCTGGAGAACATCCAGAGCTCACTGAATTTACTTACAAAAAGTATGATGGAGACGAAACTTCCAAGAAAAGGATACAAAAAGCATTGAAAGTGGCGGATTTTGGCATATCCGGTATAGAAGGAGATATTAAAACGATACCTGTCGATGAGATAAAGGACTTGCCTCTCGAGTTCACACAATTGGGTCTGTCGGATGAAGGAGAATTGAAAGCTGTGGCGATACAGACTAAACACGAATTGGAAGACACTGAGGGCACTTTACCTTTCTTTTTAGAATCTGAGGGAACGCAGCGTTTTTTCTCCTTGATAGGTCCCATAATCAAGGCGTTAGAAAATGGAGAAGTTTTGGTGTTAGACGAGTTAGATACAAAACTCCATCATTCATTGAACAAATTCATAGTTGAACTTTTCCACGATCCTGAAGATAATCCAAATGGAGCCCAACTTATATTTACTACACATAACACCAACCTATTAGATCAAGATCTTTTCAGAAGAGATCAGATATGGTTCACTGAGATGGACCCAAAAGAAGGTTCCACCGATCTATACTCCTTAGTAGAATACAGTCCTAGAAAAGATAAAGATATAGAAAAAGGCTATCTAGTGGGAAGGTATGGTGCAATACCATTTCTAGGAGACGAGAAGATCCTCAAAGAAGGAGGGTAAAGCATCATGGTTAGAGAGATCGGCTCCAGAGAACCTCAAAGTATACTAGTTATCGTTTCAGAAGGTGAAAAAACTGAGAGAAAGTATTTCAGTAACAAAAATAGACGCACGTCATAATCGAGATCTCCCGATCCTTCAAACGCAGCACCTCTCACGAAATAGCGTAAAAACCCCGGATCACTAGAATGAAATAGAAAGATATGCCCTGATCACACGATTTCATTCGAAAGATCCTTTTCACTACCCCTCCACCGCATTTCATAGTTATTCATCTCCGGTTTATACACCACACATCTACACTCCACCACAATATCGATAACCGGGTCCGCAACGTCGTTCTACGTAAAAAACAAATATTATGTTCTATCGGTAGAACGGATAACTATATATAATGTTCTAACAGTAGAACAATATATGCGCACAGAGGACAAACTAAAGAATATGCTCGGGGATTGGAAGGAATTCGAGATCCCAGAGCATATAGAGAGGGAATTCGATAAAGTCTTTCTTGAAAACGATAAGATCCTGACCATCATAGGCCCCAGGAGAGCTGGAAAAACCTATCTCTGCTATCAATTGATCGAAAGGTTGAAGGACGAAGTCCCTGAAGACAATATAATGTACATAAACTTCGAGGACGAAAGACTGCATCCAATGAAGGGAGATGAATTGACCAAGTTGTTAGACATATATTACGAGCTCTTCGATCCGGAAGAAGGTAAAAAATATTTCTTTTTAGACGAGGTACAGGAGATGGAACACTGGGAGAAGTGGTGTAGAAGGATAGATGAGCAGGAAAAAGACATAAAACTCATACTAACTGGATCCACGTCGAAACTGCTGTCAAAAGAATTATCCACGAGTCTGAGAGGCAGAACGCTGAGCTGGAAGGTCTTTCCATTTTCATTCAGAGAGTTCCTTAAGACCAAAGACATAGATATAGACTATGAAGACAGGAACATCTTCTATTCCACAAAAAAAAGATCTAGGATGAAAGCCCTTTTCAATGAGTACTTGAGAGATGGTGGTTTTCCGGAGATTGTTTTAGAGGAAGAAGAAGTGCTTAAGAAAAAAATACTTCAAGAATATTTTTCGACCATATACTACAAGGACATTATAGAGAGGTTCAACGTCGGTAATATACCGGCCCTGGAAGATTTTCTCAAGATGAGACTCGATAATTTCACTGGCCAGATGACCCTTAATCGATCTAGGAACAATCTTAAATCCATAGGTCATAGAGTAGGTAAGGCCACTTTGAAGAAGTATTTAGATCACGCTGAGCAGGTCTTTTTCCTCTTCAAGCTGGAGGCATATTCCATGAGTAGGAAGAAGAGGATGCGAAATCCAAGAAAGATCTATGCTGTAGACACGGGTCTCGTGAACGCGGTACGCTTCGATTTTTCTGAGGAATACGGCCCAGCCCTGGAAAATATCGTTTTTATAGAATTGAAGAGGAGGGGAAAGAAAGTGTATTACCATAAAAACGATGGTGAATGTGATTTTATAATAAAAGAGGGTAGGGATATCAGATCGGCTATACAGGTGACGAAAACTCTAGAAGGTACCAGAGAACGGGAGCTTCAGGGCTTGGAGGATGCCATGGAAGAATACGATCTAGATGAAGGTCTGGTCCTGACGGAGAATGAAAAGGATGATCTAGTTCTAGATGGAAAAGAGATAGTTGTTTTACCGGTTTGGCTCTGGCTGCTGAACCATGATCTCGAGGTTCAATAACCGCAGTTCGCCTTAATCATGTCTATGACTTTAGACGATTGAGTTCGTTGTTCCGTGATGCTCGAAAGCCGCCCACAAAGAAACATAAGACGGTGTGTATTTCTTGGCCTATGTATGTGTTTTGTTACTTGTAACTTAACAAATATGTTATTTAGAAGTAACAAAAAGTAGTAAAATCACGAGATTCTTTGATAAGTCTACCAACTGCGATCCGTTAACTTATATCAGCATATAGCATCAAAAAGGTAGTGATCTCCCCCATAAGATAAAAGAAGATTTACATCTTAGATATGGTCCGGAGGAAGTCACCATATGATATTCCGGTACCGTTACTTTCCAGGGTTTAGATTCCTCACGCTCATCTTGATCTTCTCGGCAGGATTCTTTTGGGCAGCTACAGGCATGATCCCAGCAAAAATAGCCGTGGTGGTCGGCATGCTTAAGGGTTGTGAAGTAGCAACGGGCTGCATGGTCACTTGCGGCGTAGCAACGGGTTGACCGACTCCTAACGGAGTGGGCTGAGCCATGGGATTAGCAACTCCTACCTGTACCGGTGTTGGCACTGGGTTCACTATCCCTACACCCGGTGGCGGTGGTAGTAGCGGTGGCGGTGGTGGTTGAGGTGGCGGTATCGCCACCTGCATGATCGTCATTGTTTTAGTCGTTGATGCGCTTATATTACAATAAGTCGTAGCTGTCAAAGTAACATCGAACCTGCCTGTTGAAGAATAGATGTGAGGCTTCGCTTCACCGTCAAAACCCGGGTCGGAGATACTCTCGCTGTAAGAACTTCCGTCTCCAAAGTCCCACTCGTATTCCACGATTTCACAATCCCCAGGCCAACTACTCAACTCACTGCTCGTCCTATTACTGAATACCACCGAAGTACCTGCTTCAGCCTGCCATCGGGATGCACCTAAAACAGGCTCTGGGATACCATGAACATCCAACCCCGGACCCGGTGTATATATCCTATCTATCTCCCCAGTCGTTATATTATAAAATTCTATCATGGATCGCGGCATCCCATCCTGATCATATGCAGTAAGGGGCAGATCGTGACCATACTCAGTCGATCTCACTTCGTAGCTTATCCTTATCTCGTCATCTATATTCAATTTCCTTTCTCCATCACGTATCGGGTCAAAACTAAGTATGGTCTCCTCACCATCATCATCAACGCTCAGCTCTACGTCGAGTTCCTGGGAACTGGTCTCTATCTTTATCGAATCCTCCACATACTCGAGATAAGGCGGCAGTACTTCTTTGATCATCATGTCGTCCTCCTCTGGAGGAGATTCAACCGCTGTTTCTAAGGGATCGGTTATGGTAAGATAGATGGTATCATATAAGGGTGTGACATCTTCGGCTCTATCTATGAAATTATAGTGACCTCCTTCTCTTACGCGCAGTTCTCCACCTATCTCTTCTATCATGTAATCAAGATAGAACTCCTCATTATATTCGTAAGTTATCCACCATACATTGTCGCCTATCTGGCTATAACCGGTTCGCTGTTCCTCTCTCTGCCATATCTCAGCATCATGATAGATCTCATATCCTTGGTCTTCGAAGGCTTCCTCCAACTCGTCGGCAACAGACCCTAGCTCAAGATACTGTTGATATTCCGAGCCCAACGAGAATATAGGAGTCGAACTTGTACTTCTACAGGCCATCTTTTTCAACTGAGGCCTGTCAACGTAGTCTCCTACGGGATCGAAACCGATCACGAATAAAGTTATATCTTCATTTGCATGTTCAGCTATCGGATCCCAATAGTTACTATCAAAGGCCACTCCATCGGTAAGGAATATATGAAACCAAGGCCGACCTGGATCTCCTTGGGTACGGAATTTTTGTAATGCTCTATTCATAGGGGGTTCAAAAGCAGTACCTCCTGTGTTCCCGATCCGCCTGATCATCTCTCTCATATGATCGTAATCGTCTGTCATCTCGTGCGTCCCTCCACGTTCTCCTTCAACGATGTCTGTGTCGAAGTCGACGGTAGCTCCCCTCGCTTTATCCGCATGCTCCTCAAAATCTTCTTCTACTCTATCCACGAAGTGTACAGCGGCATCCAGTCTCATATCATCCGGATCAGTCCAACTCATACTCCCTGAAGAATCTATAGAAAATACCCAGTCAAATGGTTCAAGAGCCTTCGTTCTTTCACCTTCACCAGTTAGATTAAGATAGACCGTTGCCGTATCCGTGTGAAAGGGACCTTTATCATGATCACCTTCTGAAACATCGGGATGCCATATCCCTTCAGGGCTCACTTCCTTAACATCCGCTACCCAACCGTGTAGCTCCGACTCTTCTTCTATATCTTGTAGGATCGATTCTCTAGACTCTGTAGAACTTGCCTCTGAAACGCTTGAAAACAGAGGTAGAGATACAGAGAACACCAGGACGAATGTAAAAGCAACTATCATAAATAGGTTTAGATTCCACCACTCAATTTTTTTAGAGTGGCCCTTTTTTCTCCCCATCATATACTATGATATATATGCACTTATGTTTTATAAACCTTTCTTTTAACATATCAGTGGAAAAAATCTCTAAGGAATAGCCTCAATATATAGTGGATATCTAAATGCCTTTCCTTTTACTAAATTCGTTCGATTCTCCTCTTACTTTATTGCTAGAAAGGTTTTCTACTAGCCCAAGGCTGTAAGTTTTAAATACTATAAGAACGTATTTTATGTTTAGTAGAAGGTTGCGAGGTGTTTGTGTACAGTGATAGTGAAAGAAAAAGCCGTTGGAGGATTTTTTGTCGTAGGCCTACTGGTTTTGAGCACTTTGGGGATGAGTATGGGCCTTAGTTTTTCGAACAACGCCGAAGTCGAAGGAAGCGGATTTGAACTGACTTCCTTCGCTGGTGGCTCCGGCACGGAAGACGATCCTTACTTGATAGAGAACGTTCATCAACTGCAGAACATGAGCGAGGACTTGGAAGCTCACTACGAATTGATCGACGATGTCGATGCCAGCGAAACAAAAAATTGGAACGACGGCAAAGGGTTCGAACCTGTGGGGGAGATGGGGGAAAATCTTTACTTCAATGGAAGTTTAGACGGAAAAGGCCACGAGATTAAAGGTTTTTATATTAACCGTCCCGAGAACGATAGTGTGGGTTTATTCGGTTATATGATAGGACCAGTAAATGATGTGAGGATAGTCGATGCGGAGGTTAAAGGCAATAATGATGTCGGTCTGCTCGTAGGACACCTTGATCTAGGAGGTGTTTCGTTTTCGTATGGCAGTGGTAAGGTAAGTGGGAACTCATCTACGGGCGGATTAGTTGGATACACAAGCCGTGGAATAGTAAGAAAATCATATGCAGACGTAGATGTAATCGGAGAGGATGGTATTACAGGAGGACTAGTAGGACTTTCTAGTGGTACTCGAGTATTTAACTCATATGCCCTGGGGAACACAACTGGAGTAAGTAATGTAGGCGGACTGATAGGTAGGGTAGTTGGATGGTCACCTCCATTAGCTCCAGCAGTTGTCACTAATTCCTACTCAGCCGGATATGTTATGGGAAAAGAGGATGTTGGTGGGTTGGTAGGCTATTCTGGATTGGCAGCAAATATTTCTGGTTCGTTCTGGGATATAGAAAGTTCAGGGCAAAATGAATCCGACGGAGGAACAGGCAAGACTACCGCGGAGATGAAGGACGTCGCTACCTTCACCGATCTATCGACGGAAGGTTTGGACGAGCCGTGGGACTTTGTTGGTAACCCTAACGACGACGAAGGCGATGAGGATATATGGGACATAGATGGAATCACGAACGACGGCTATCCATTCTTGAGCGGGCAAGTTACGGAGAAGTTCTCCCTCACGGTGAACGTCGAAGGAGAAGGTACTACCGATCCTGAACCTGGTACTCATATCTACGAAGAAGGGGAAGAAGTGAGCGTTGAGGCTTTTCCCGACGATGGCTGAGTGTTCACCGGATGGGAAGGAGATCATACCGGAACTGAAGAGAATATCGTTATCACCATGGATGAAAACAAGTCGTTGACCGCACATTTTGTTGAGGGGGTTGAACTCACCGTAGAAGTGGAAGGAAAGGGGAATGTAGAAGTACAAGGTGAAAAATACGGACTGCCTTACACGGGTTACTTTGAAGAGGGCGAAGATGTAAAACTCGTAGCTCTACCAGTGACCGGATATGAGTTCGTCGAGTGGACAGGGGATCATAATGGTGTTGAAGAAGAGATAATTGTAACGATGGACGGAGATAAAGAGATCACGGCCAACTTTGAAGAGGATCCGGAGGTGATCTACGACTGGAAAGATCTGCACGAGATAAGGGATGATCTTGAAGGGTACTACATTCTTGGGAACGACTTGGACGAAGATACGGAATATTATGACGAATACGCTTCTGAAGAGGCGAACGAAGGGAAAGGATGGCAACCGATAGGCACATTCACCGGCACATTTGACGGTCAAAACTATACTATAAGAGGGCTGTACATCAATAGACCAGGGACTACAGAGGATGTTGGACTTTTCAGGTCTGTTGATGGTGGTGCCCGTTATATTGATGAGAGGCATAAACAAAGATGGGGGGGGGTGTTGGGCTTTTCGGGTTTGTTGATGGTGGTAGCGTCGCAAATGTTGGCGTGGTTGATGCGGATCTTAGCGGGTACTCGCCATTAGGTGGACTCGTTGGATGGAATGAAGGAACGGTCGACAACTCATATGCCACGGGAAATGTGAGTGGAACTAATGGGAAGACAGGTGGGCTCGTGGGATATAACTACCAAGGCACGGTGTCAAACTCATATGCTACTGGAGACTTGAGCGGAGTGCATAGAGTAGGCGGGCTCGTGGGATATAATGTCGGTGGCACGGTGTTAAACTCGTATGCTACGGGAACCGCGAACGGGGAAAGTTATGTAGGTGGTCTCGTGGGTGACGATGCTGGTGGTGGTAGCACGGTTAAGAACTCATTTTGGGTCATCATAACTTCGGGAACAGATACTAGCGACGGAGGAACAGGCAAGACCACAACCGAGATGAAAGATGTTACAACCTACACCTATACTGGCACGGAAGGATTGGATGAACCTTGGAACTTTGTAGGGAATCCCAATGATGACGAGAGGGATGAGGACATATGGCATATCGATGACGATGAAGAAATCAACGAGGGCTATCCATTTTTTACTTGGGAAGACGTTGATGTAGAACTATATGAACTGACAGTAAAGGTTGAAGGAGAGGGGATTACTGATCCTTTAGAAGGAACTCATACCTATGAAAAAGGTACTGAAGTGACCGTCACAGCTACGCCTGACAACATGGAGTGGTCCTTTGATGAGTGGACGGGAGATTACGAAGGAACTGATAATCCCACGAGTATAACGATGGATGAAGATAAGGTGATAACGGCTCACTTCGAAAAGGATATGTTTACTCTCGTGATAGTGACAGAAGGAGGTGGTAGCACCTTTCCTCCAGAAGGTGCTCATATTTACGATCGGGGGACAGAAGTGGCCGTTATGGCTTGGGCGCATAAAGGCTGGTATTTCGTGGAGTGGACAGGAGATGTTCCACCAGAAAAAAGTGAAATAGAGATCACTGTAACGATGAATAAGAATAGAGATATAACAGCACATTTCGAAGAAGAGGATAAACCTTCATTTTTTGAAGTAGATATTGCAAATTACGATGACGAAGTGGTTGAAGGCGAAAAAATCACGGTGGAATACACTGTAGAAAATATCGGAGAATTAGAAGGTACTCAGGATATCCTGTTTTATGTAGATGGTACGGAGATAGCAAGCGAGAGTATAACTCTGGGTAGTGATGAGGTCTCTGAAACAAAAGAGTTCGTATGGGAGACCGAAGATGGAGATGCTGGTGAGTATACTCTTAGGGTGGAGAGCGAAGACGAATCCGAAGAAGTAACGGTCACAGTAGAAGAAACTGAAACTCACACGTTAAAAATTGAAGTAGCTGATGTAGGAGACTACAGCATCACTAGTCATGACAAAGAACCGACTCAAAATATATACACATTTAATGATGGCGAAAACGTCACTATCAGTTATATAGCTACCAGAGGAATAAACTTTCAACACTGGGAAATTGACGGAGAAGAAATAGATAATGGAACAGTAGAAATCGAAATGACAGAAAATAAAACTCTAACTCTTTATGCAGAAAGAGCCAGAGAGGATGACGACGGTATCCCACGGTGGATCCTTCCCCTCGTTGCAGTCGTAATCGCGTTAGTTCTAGTGGTTTTCTTCATGAAAAGGAAAAAGGATGAAGACGATGAAGAAGATATGTCCTTCGAAGACCTGACTGCTCAACAGGCACCGCCTCCCTCTGCTCGTGAAGAGACTCGTACCTGTCCCGGCTGCGGACAAAAGTTGAGGTACATCGAGGAGTACGAACGGTGGTGGTGTGAGCGATGTGAGGAGTATAGGTGAAAAACCTTGACTATTTAAGGCCATGGAGAAAGATATATTAAACAGAAGTAGGGTATGGTAACTGGTGGTATTTTATCCTTGGATCGGACAAAAGGGCTTTTAAAGTTTTGTTGGTGGTCGGTATAGTTACGGTCCTTTCAGTTTTCGCCGTGGTTCCCCCGGTGAACTCACAGAGCCAGTTCGACTCCCAAGGAGCGTGTGAGGTCCGAGCCTCTGAGAATTTAACGGAACTTTGCCGAAAGGGAGTGATGCATCGACTGACCGTTGATATACAGGGCGAAGGCAGGGTGAGCGTGGCAGGAGGGCATATCTATAACGAGACCCAGTTCTTGTTCGAAGAGATGAGCGAGGTAGAGATAAAAGCGCTCCCGCTTCTCTCCGATCAGATAGAAGGGGACTGGTATTTTGTAGGATGGACCGGAGACGTAGGAGGCGAAGAAGAAGATATAACGGTCACCATGGACGAGGATAAGAGTATCACGGCTAATTTTAAGGAGAGAGGTCCGGCGGAATTCGAATTGTCCGAGCTGAGAGTAGAGCCTGAAGAACCGGAAGTAGGCCAAGAATTAGAGATAAGTGTGAACGTGACCAACGTGGGTGAAAGAACGGCAGATTATACCGCCGAATTTTTTATAAACGGTGATTACATCAACATGGACGAGGTGACTGTAGAAAGCGGTGAAACTGAAACGGCTTCGATCCATCATACCGTCGAAGATGCGGGTGAGCACCGTATGGAGGTAGGAGGAGAGTACATAACCATCTATCTAGAAGAAGCTCAAGAAGATCTTTCATACTGGCTGATCATGGCCGTGATAGTGATACTTATCGCACTCGTAGCCGTTTTAGGCCTGAAGGACAGCATCAAAAAGTCGATCCGCGAAAAGGAAGAAGACTAGCCTTGATATTTTCACCTTGGTTCGAAAAGAATTTTGAAAATATTATTATTCGTCCCATATCGGAATATTCATAACAATGTTCTATTATACCAAAGTCCGTCGAGGTTTAGAACATGAGTGACACGAAATTGACCGAAAATGCCGAGAAGATCTTGGAGGAAAGGTATCTCAAAAGGGACGAGGAAGGAAACATAATCGAGACCCCCGTAGAAGCGTTCGAAAGGGTCGCAAAGACCATAGCCCAGGTGAACGACTCCTACGATGATAATAGAACAGTCGAGGATGAAAAAGAGGAATTTTTTGAAGCCCTGACCAATCTAGATTTTATCCCTAATTCACCGACTTTGATGAATGCCGGTTTAGAATTAGGTCAGCTCAGCGCCTGTTTCGTTTTATCACCGCGGGACAAGATGGACAGTATATTCTTACAGGTGAAGAACGCCGCTAAGATATTCCAGTCCGGCGGGGGTGTGGGTTACACCTTTTCTAGGTTGAGGCCCAGGGGGGACACGGTAAAATCCACAGGGGGCGTAGCCAGCGGCCCGGTTTCTTTCATGAAAGTTTATGACGAGATGTGCAATACCATAAAACAGGGAGGAAGGAGAAGAGGCGCTCAGATGGGCGTTTTATCAGTCCAGCATCCCGATATAGAGGAGTTCATAAAGGCCAAGGACGAAGAGGGCGAACTCAACAATTTCAACATATCCGTGGGTTTGACGGAAGAGTTCATGGAGGCCGTGGAAAAAGGAGAAAAATACGATCTGATCAACCCTCGAAATGACGAGGTTTTCGGTGAACTAGATGCCGAAGATATATACGATAAGATAGTGAACCAGGCATGGAAGAACGGCGAACCCGGTATACTCTTTTTAGACAGGATAAACGAGGACAATCCCTTCGACGTGGAAGAGTATCCTGAGCATTATATAGACGCTACTAATCCATGTGTGACCGGTGATACGTTGATCACTACTGAAAAAGGGCTTTTCAGAGCGGAAGAACTATGCGATGATGGATCGGATCTGGATATCATCGTTGATGGTAGATTGAGCGATGAAAGGGTAAAATCAGCTTCAAATATATTCAAGACCGGTGAAAAAGAAGTTTTCAGATTGTCATCTGAAGAGGGTTATGAGATCAGACTAACGGGAGATCACAGGATGATGACCGACGAAGGCTGGAAAGAAGTCCAGAAGTTGAGATCAGGCGATAAACTTCATGTATCGAATAATGGTACAAAATTCGGAGAAGAAGGGAGTTTCGAGGAGGGGATGGTTTTAGGATGGATCGTCGGCCATGGACAGATCAAAGGATCTGAAGATCAAGTCACACTCCATTTTTATGGCAAGGACACTGAACTTTCTGATCTATTTGCAAAATATGTGAACGAGATCATAAGAGGTCCTGAAGGCGATGCTGATAATGAAGTCGGTGTTCAAGAGATAAAGAAAGGAAAAAATGATGTAAAAGAACAGAGAGTGAGATCCGCAAGGCTTTATGAAGTCACAGAAAAGTATGGTTTGAATGAGAAAAAGCTCCAAGTACCTGAGAAGATATTTACAGGTAGTGAGGAGATGGCAAGAGGATTTTTGAGAGGACTCTTTACCGCCGATGGAAGTGTTCAGGATGACGTGGAAAAAGGTGTATCTGTCAGATTGTCAAGTTCTGAATTGGGTTTACTCAAGGAGGTACAGCAACTGCTCTTAGCGTTAGGTATTCCTAGCAAGATATACGAGGAGAAAAGAGAACGTCCCCTCTTGGTGATCTCCAAGGAGAATTTGGATGAATTCAATAAAAGGATAGGTTTCATAAGAGAGGATGAGCAGGTAAAGTTAGAAGAACGCTACGAGAGAGGTCCTTATTCTGAGGATTTCAAGGTGACTGTAGAATCCATAGAATATGACGGCATCGAAGGTGTTTATGATCTTACTGAGCCGGATACTAATTCATTCGTCGCCAATGGGTTCGTTGTCCACAATTGCGGTGAGCAACCGTTGGAAGATTTCGAAGCGTGCAACCTCGGTCATATCAATCTCTCGCACTGTGTAGACGACGGCGAAATCGACTGGGACAAATTAGAGGATCTAACCGATATGGCCGTTCGCTTTTTAGATAATGTGATAGATGCTTCGGACTTTCCCGACGTAGAAGGTTATGAGGGCGAAGAGGACGCGATAACGAAAAAGGTGAAGGAGAACAGGAAGATAGGTTTGGGTGTGATGGGATGGCACCATATGCTGATGAAGTTGGGTATACCCTACGACAGCGAAGAAGCCGTAGATAAAGCCGGAGAAGTCATGGGTTTCATCCAGCAGAAAAGCAAAGAAGTCAGCAGCAGGATCGCGGAGGAGAGGGGAAAATTTTCGACATGGGACGAATCAGAATATGAAAAACCCATGAGGAACGCCACCACGACCACCATAGCTCCCACGGGCTGTGTTAAAACCGACACGCTGATATCTACAGAGTCAGGACTGGAGGAGATACGGGGCTTTCAGGGAACCAGGATCGATGACAGGTGGAGTGAAACAAAGATATCGAATGTCGAGTCCGATGAAGGAACGGTCGAAACGGTCCGCCACTTCGACAATGGAAAGGCGGTCGTGGAGAAGATAGTTACAGAGGAGGGTTTTGAGGTAACCGCAACTCCGGATCACAAGTTCAGAGTCGTGGACGAAGAAAGTGGATACTCCTGGAAAGAGACGCAGGATATAGACGAGAAAGACAGGATCGTCCTTAAACGGAACACTCTCAAAGAAGAGTACAGACCTGTAAAGCTGGGCACCTCGGAACATGAAAATACCGGCGAAACACTAAAATTACCGGAAGAGATGACAGAGGAACTTGCAGAGTTTTTGGGATATTATATGGGGGACGGTCACGTCCATGAGGATGTAGGGGTAAAACTGATAGTGGCGTCCCATCAGGAGGAACTTGAGCACCATCTCAAGAACTTGGGTGAGAAAGTGTTCGGTGTAGAACCTACTATCGAGGACAAAGGTTCTAGAAAGATGCTCTGTTTCGGCGGGAGACACCTACCTAGTTACTTCAAGGAAAACGGTTGGATGAAAGAGAAAGGAAACAAAGGTGAAGGAGCAGCTAGTATACCTGAACAGGTGATGAGATCGGGTAGAAAACCGGCGAAGGCGTTCCTTCGCGGTCTGTTTGAAGCCGATAGCTCAAGGAAAGTAGAACTTTCGACAGAGTCTAAAAAACTTTCTAAACAGGTCCAGATACTGCTCTTGAGCCTAGGTATAGTTTTCAAACGTGAAAGGAGATCGGGGGAGAATCATCACGGAGATAAAGACCGATACGTCGTTAGAGGGCTCAACAAAAGTGAAGATAATAAATTTTTAAACCAGGTAGGATCTATCACGAAAGCTCCTGAACAAGGATTGGAGTTGACTCCACAGTCCTTCGAAAACCATGATTTTTCTCCTGTGATGGTCGGGGAACTCATGGCGTTAGCGGTCTTCAATGAGCTTAACCCTGAACTGAAACACAGTGTAAGGCAGTCACGGTATCAATTCCTGACGAAAAGGACTGCAGAGGAAGTTGTTGAAAACACGGAAGAGGAAGACCTAGCGATCAAACGTTTCATTGAAAATGACTTCTTCATCGGAACCGTGAAGGAGAAGGAAAAGGGGACCGCAAGAACTCATGATCTGGAGGTTCCCGAGAACAATACCTATATCGCTAACGGTTTCGTATCACACAATACCACTTCCATGATAGCGGATTCCAGCGGAGGTATCGAACCCATATTCGCGGTCTCTTACGTGAAGAACGTGTTGGACGGCGAAACTCTGGTCATGCCTGATCCCGTGTTCGGAGAGATGGCGCGCGAGAGAGGCATCTACAGCCAAGAGCTCATGGAAGAGATAGCTGAAAAGGGCACCCTATCTGATATAGAGCAGGTCCCAGAGGATATGAAGGCGATATTCAAGACCGCCTTAGAGATAACGCCCGAGTGGCATATCAAGATGCAGGCGGCCTTTCAAGAACACGTGGATAACGCCATATCTAAAACTGTGAACTTCCCCAACCATGCCACCAAGGAAGAGATAAAAGAGGTGTACGACCTGGCTTATGAATTGAAATGTAAAGGTGTAACCGTTTACAGAAGCGGCTCTCGTCAGGAGCAGGTGATGGAAGTTGGAAGTGAGACGGAAAAAGACGCTGAAGAAAAACCTGAGAGGCATCCTAGAAGGAGACCCGCGACGATAGAAGGTACCACCAGGAAGATAAATACGGGATACGGAGGACTTTATGTTACCATAAACCAGGACGAGCACGGCATGTTCGAGGTATTCTCCCAGATCGGTAGAGCGGGAGGTTTTACTCAATCCTTCACTGAATCTTTAGCCAGGTTGATCTCTTTATGTCTACGCTCAGATATACCCGTGGCTGAGATAATAGACCAATTGGAAGGTATAAGATCGCCGGAGATAGCATTTGAGCACGGAGAGAAGATATTATCCATACCGGACGCCATGGCCAAGGCTATGAAGTGGCACAAGGAAGGAAGAAAGATAACGGAACAAGCCCAACTCCCTACAGATGGAGAGAACAAGGTCAATTCCTCCGTAAAGGAGCTGGTCTCTAAAGGGATGAATCCAGCCTGCCCCGAATGTGGTTCCATGTTGACCCTGACCGAAGGATGCAGAACGTGTCCAAACTGCGGTTATAGTCAGTGTTAAAGGCTTTATTCACTTTCTTATGGTGGGTCTCGCTCCTCACCCGGGTGATCCAGATGAAAAAGACGTAGAGATACTTGGGTTAGCTATCGAGACCAAGAATTATCTTTGGTCACAAGACAAAGACTTTGAAAAGGCAGGATATGAAAAACTACTCAAAACAAAAGACTTCTTTTAAGGATGATCAGAAGAGGATCTCTAAGATCAAAATGGTGAATATCCTGACAGCTAGAAGCTCGAGATGTTCCGCTCCGGCTATCTTCAATCTCCTATCACCTTCCCTAGCGTTTATCACCTGAAACAGACCCATAAGATCCGTCAGGAAATAGGCGTTCATATCCCACTATCTTTGAGAAATAGAATATTCCCTTACTTTGCGGTTGGTAACAACCGCCATCCGTATTTGGATCAGCACCTGAACGGTATCGCTCAAAAATGGTGAGGAAGTCACCCGTTTAAATCCAAAAAGTAGAAATACGCCATGCATATAGGGAAAACCAGTGGTAACATGGAGAAAAGAAAAAGAAGAGTCGTTATAATGGGCGCGGCTGGACGAGATTTTCATAATTTCAACACGGTATTTAGAGACAACGACGGTTATGAAGTCGTGGCGTTTACCGCAACGCAGATACCCGATATAGAAGGCAGAAGGTATCCTCCTTCGTTAGCGGGTAAATTATATCCTGACGGTATACCCATAATCCCCGAAGAAAGATTGACTGATATGATAAAAGAAGAAGGCATACACGAAGTGATATTCTCCTACAGTGATATAACACACGAGTACGTTATGCATAAAGCTTCAGAAGTTATAGCCGCCGGAGCCGACTTCACATTACTCGGCAACAACGAGACCATGCTCAGGGCGAGGTTGCCCGTGATATCGGTTTGTGCTACCAGGACGGGTGCCGGCAAGAGTCAGACCACCAGGAAGATATGTGAATATTTGAACGAGAATGGATCGGATCTGGTCACCATAAGACATCCCATGCCCTACGGTGATCTAGGAAAACAGACCGTCCAAAGATTTGCAAGATACGAGGACCTAGATAGGCACGAATGTACCATAGAAGAGAGAGAAGAATACGAACCCTATCTGAACAAGGGTATGATCATATACGCCGGCGTCGACTACGGAGCCATCCTGAGAGAGGCGGAGAAGGAAGGAGATATCCTGATATGGGACGGTGGAAACAACGACACACCTTTTTACAGACCGGATATGCACATAGTCGTTTTAGATCCTCATCGGGTGGGTCATGAAACCAGATATCATCCCGGTGAAGCGAACTTGAAGATGGCCGACATCTGCATAATAAATAAGTGTGATACGGCATCGGAAGAAGATATAGAGGAGTTAGAAGACAACATAAAGGAAACGAATCCATCGGCGGCGATAATCAGAGCGAATTCTCCCATAAAAGTGACCGATCCTGACGCTGTAAAGGGTAAAAGGGTTCTAGCTGTTGAAGACGGTCCCACGGTCACACACGGCGGTATGTCCTTCGGCGCCGGAAAATTAGCGGCTGAAAAGTACGGTGCGGCAGACATAATAGATCCGAGAGAGTTCGCGGTGGGTTCTATAAAGGAGACGTTTGAAGAAAACCCGCATCTTGAAAACATCCTTCCTGCCATGGGTTATTCTCCAAAACAGATCAAAGATCTTGAGAAGACCATAAATGATTCCGACTGCGACTTGGTCATAACGGGTACACCCATAGACCTGAGTAGAGTGCTAGAAGTGGACAAGCCCTTGGTTCACGTGACTTTTGAATTAGACGTTCAAGAGGAAGGCAGATTAGAAGAGTTCTTAGACGGATTCATGGAACTCTACTAAAACCCCTTTTCTTTTTCTTCAAAAGCCTTAATTATCTTGAATACAATAGAGGTGAACTACCGAAGGTTTTCATTTCGGGCCGAGGTGTAATGATGTCAAAATTAGTTCATTCAGAGGAAATGGGAGATTACTTTCGAAAGTTGGAGGAAGAGGCGGATAGATGCTATTCCATAGCTGAGGAAGCGAGGTCTTTGGGTTACGATCCAAAAAAAGAGGTAGAGATACCCAGGGCCGAGGACCTTGCTTTGAGGGCCCAGGAACTGACCGGAGTGCAAAACACCGCTGAGAAGATCAGAGAGCTCAGTGAAAGATACGATAGAGAAGAGGTCTCCATAAGGATAGCTAAAGAGGTCGCATCTAGAAAAGGAGGAAGTCCCGCCGAGCGGATAGAGGATGCCGTTAGGATAGGGCTGGCGGTACTCACGGAGGGTATCCTCGTTGCACCTCTAGAGGGGATAGGAGAGGTCAATCTGAGAGAAAATGATGACGGAACCAATTATCTTGAATTATCTTTTGCAGGTCCTATACGCTCGGCAGGGGGTACCGGGCAGGCCATGAGTGTTCTCATCGCAGACGTGGTCAGAAGAGAACTCGGCGTCGATAGATTCAAACCGATCCCCGCCGAGATACAACGTTTCAAAGAGGAGATACCTCTGTACAAGAAATCTTTGGGTTTACAATATACGCCATCGCCTGAAGAGATATCGTTGATAGTCGAAGGCTGCCCTGTGAGTATAAGCGGTGAAGGTACGGGAGAGGAAGAGGTCTCCGGAAACAGGGACCTGCCCCGAGTTAATACTAATCAGGTGAGAGGAGGCGCATGTTTGGTCATCGCCGAGGGGATGTGCCTCAAGGCCAAAAAGCTGAAAAAGCACGTTGACAAGTTAGAGATAGAGGGATGGGAATTTTTAGACCAATACATAGAGAGCTACGTATCTGGAAAGAAAGAGGAAGAAGAGGAAGAAGAAAGACCCAAGGGGATCTCGCCCAAGACGAAATACATAAAAGAGACCATAGCGGGACGCCCCGTATTCGGTCATCCCAGTGTAAAAGGCGGATTCAGGTTGAGGTACGGAAGGACAAGGACCGAAGGTTTGGCGTCCGTGGCCATCAATCCCGCCGCCATGTACCTCAGCGATGAATTCATGGCTCTTGGAACGCAGATAAAAACGGAGAGACCGGGTAAGGCGGGGGCCATAACTCCCTGTGACAGCATAGACGGACCTACTGTCTTGTTGAAAGACGGGACGGTGAAGCGGGTGGATTCTTCCAAAGAGGGGAAGGAACTTCAGAGTAAGTTGGAAGAGATAATGGATATGGGTGAGATATTGGTGCCCTACGGTGAATTCATCGAAAACAATCACGTTTTAGTCCCGGGTGCTTACTGTCACGAATGGTGGATCCAAGAGGTGGATGAAGATATAGGCCAAGATGAGATCACCGCAAAAAAGGCGGTGGAATTATCTGAAGAAAGAGGTCTCCCTTTACATCCTGAATATATCTATTTTTGGACTTATCCTGACATGGACAAGGTCAAAAAACTCAGAAGATGGATCTTAGAGAAAGGAAAATTAAAAGACGATGCTCTTGTCCTTCCCCTTGAACAGGAGATAAAACGGACCATGGAGGTCATAGGGGTCCCTCATACGGCCAATGAGGAAACTATCTTCGTGGAAGAACACGAAGCTTTTCTTTTCACTCTCGGTATAGATGGTAAAGAGCTCACGGCTAAACGAGCATCGGATAAAGACGACATATTAGAGTATTTGAGCGAACTCGCCGGCGTACCTATAAAGGATAAGGCCCCCACATCTATAGGATCGAGGATGGCTAGGCCCGAGAAAGCCAAGGAAAGAAAGATGAAGCCGCCGGTCCACAGTCTGTTTCCCGTGGGTGACGAAGGAGCTTCGCAGAGGCTGGTGAAGAAAGCAGTGGACAAGGGAGTGATAGAGGTGGATATAAGCGCTAGGAAGTGCCAGGAGTGCGGAAAAAGCAGCGCTCAGATCCGATGTTCGTGCGGGGGTAGATGTGAGATATTGGGCGAACCACAATCCCAAAAGATACCCATGAAGAACATATACAGAGAGGCTTTGAATACTTTAGGGGAAGGAGGAAATGTAAAAAAGATCAAGGGCGTGAAGGGGCTTATAACCAAAACCAAGACACCCGAGGCCTTAGAGAAAGGGATCCTGAGAGCTAAACATGAAATATACGTTTTCAAGGACGGGACCTCGAGATATGATATGACGGACCTGCCTTTGACACATTTCAAACCGGCCGAGATAGGTTTGACTCTATCCAAAGCGAAGGAACTCGGATATGAAAGGGACGTACACGATAAAGAGCTGAAAGACGAGCATCAGATAGTCGAATTGAAGCCCCAAGATCTTATCATATCCCAAAACGGAGGCGACTACATGGTGAGGGTCGCTAAATTCGTAGACGATCTTTTGAAAAAATACTACGATCTCGATCCTTATTATAAAGCTAAGCGAAAGGAGGACTTGATAGGAAAACTCGTGGTGGGTTTGGCACCTCATACGTCCGGCGGTGTTCTCGGCAGGATCATAGGTTTCCATAGAGGCAGGGCCGGTTACGCACATCCTTACTTTCATGCGTCGAAAAGGCGTAATTGTGATGGGGACGAGGACTGTATAATGCTTCTTCTAGACGGTTTATTGAATTTTTCCGAGTATTTCTTGCCGGAGAAAAGAGGAGGTCTGATGGATGCGCCACTGGTCATGACCACCAAGATAGACCCGTCGGAGATCGACAGCGAGGCACATAACGTGGATACTGGATGGAGCTATCCTCTGGAATTCTATGAAAAGGCACAGGAGTATGCGGATCCAAAAGACGTAAAAGATCTGGTGGAGACCGTAGAAGACAGGCTTGGTAAGGAGGGACAGTACGAAGATTTCGGTTACACTCACGAAACCACGGATATCGCCGAGGGGCCTTCTACCAGTAGATACACTAGACTGGGTAAGATGACCGATAAGATGAACGCCCAGATCGAAGTTGCCGACTTGATCAGAGCCGTCGACACCACTGACGTTGTGAGCAGGGTGATCAGCGATCATTTTATACCTGACTTGATCGGGAATCTCAACAAATTCGGCGTGCAGAAGATCAGATGTACCAAGTGCAACACCAAGTATAGGAGGATCCCTTTGAGCGGGGATTGTAAGTGTGGAGGAAATCTAACTCTTACCATACACGAAGGCGGTGTAAAGAAATATCTGGATTTTTCCATAAAGATGGTCGAAGAGTACGAGGTACCCGAGTACTTATACCAACGGATAAAACAGCTAGAGATGGAGATAGAATCTCTCTTCGAAAATGATAAGATATCCACACCAAGTTTGGATGAATTCTGTTGAAGGAGATCAGAAAGAGGAAAGACTGGTCTGCTCTCTTTTCTTGAAACCATCTCTTATCTTTTCTAGAGCGGATCCGACCCTTGATTCCGAGAAGTCCCTTTCATGGCAGAGGAAGCTTTTCACGTCGCCGAGTTCGTTTTTGAATTTTAGGGAATAGTCGTCTTTTACCTTGGGTTCTAGGAATATATTTCGGATGGCTTGATAGTTGTTGACATCTTTATCTTTTTCCTCTAAAACACCTTCCAGGTCTTCAAATTTTTTTATGTACTTCAGACCTCGTTTTGGACCGATGCCCTTAACGCCTTGGTTGTAGTCCGTTCCGCACAATATACCTATATCTATCAGTTGCTCCCTATCTATGTCTAGTTCGTTCAATATATCTTCGAGGACCATCAATTCCGGTCTTATCTCCTTGTATCGTTGGGAACCGGGCATCTTTCTTTTACCCGTTATGGTCAGATTCTTTACTAGCCTTGGAGCTCCGAACAGTAGGGAGTCGTAGTCCTGACCTCCGACTGCCCAGGCATCTCCTTTTTTTACCATATGGGCCGCTTGAGCCTCTCCCTCCGCCGGAGCCTGAATACAGGGTATACCCAACAAGTCTAGCAGTTCTTTGCTGCTTTCTTCTATCTCGGCACTGATACGTGAAGTCTGCTGGGCCTTGGTTCTCGCCTCTTCGAGATCCCCTCTCTCAAGAGCCTTTTCGTAATCTTCCTCAGCTCTTTCTTTTCTCTCTTTTCTCTTCTCTAGGGTACCTTCCTTCATTATGTCCGGTGCCCCGTCGAAGACGTAGGCCGGCTTGATACCGTTCTCTATCAATCTAGCGTTCCTGTAGAGGAGCCCTGAAAGGTGAGAAGTCACTCTTCCTTGAGAGTCCTCTAGAAGTTGACCGTTCCTCTGCCTTATGCTGGATAAGAATTGATAGATTATATTGTAAGCGTCGATGGCTATGATCTTGTTATCCATGTCCTGGAATGTGATCTCTTGGCTTTTTACTATATCTCTTATACCTACTCCCATGATTACCCTCTTTTTTTTAAAATACCGCTCCTTCCATATGTACTTCTATGCCGCTGTCGGTTATATCGAATGATTTTATCTTTCTAGAGTGCTCTATCCTCCTCATCTTTTTTACCTGTATGCTGAGTTGGACTTCTCCCGATTCGTTCTGATTGTACCTCAACAGTATGACACCGTCGGCGGTATATTCTATGAGGCCGTCTCGTGAACTCTCCGGGTTGTCGTCTTTTACTTCCGCGGTGAGTAAGGCGGTAGCTCCTGTTTCCTTGATCATCTCACTGAGCGCAAAAAGTTGATCCCTCTTCTGCTGAGGAGTATCCATCATCATATTCATCAGTGAGATGGAATCTAAGGCGATCCTTTCGGCTCCGAAATCCTTTATGAATCGAGGGAGATCGCTCTTTATCCTTTTTATGGTGGCCTCCGCATCTTCGGGTCTTAACTTTTCGACGGCTAGTTTTCCTTGATCTAAGTATTCTTGAAAATCCCATCCATAGGAAAGTCCCGTTTCGATCATAGCGTCTTTGTCTTCTTCCAGACTTATGAATATGCCCGACTCGCCTTTCTGCAAACCTTCCCATATATACTGCAGAGAAAAGGTTGTTTTTCCGGTACCGAAGGCTCCCATCACCGTGAATACATGCCCCTTCGGAACACCACCTCTCAACATCTGGTCTAAACCCTCTATGCCCGTTTTTATCCTTTCCTTTGGTTGATTTTCCATGATCTCACCTCATATTATCCTTTCATAATTTATGACTATATAACCTTCATAATCGGTGACTTCCGCCGTGAATCTAGCTATCTTTTCTCGTTTAAGATGCGGTAAAACGCTCATGAACTTGTCAACTATCAAGTAGCGCTGCCTTTTTGAAACTCGTTTGTTCTCCGACCATCTGAAATTAAAGACACCGTCCACACTGTCTATTATATGATACTCCAAACTCCTATCTAAGATGTCCTTGGATAGTAGAAGATATATCACGCCGCCCCATCTTCTAGAGGCTCTTCTCATGCCCTTTACTATGGTCACCAGTTTATCGTTATCTATGGACGTATTGGTCAACAAGTCGGTCAAAGAGTCGATGACCACCATGTTATTTTGTGCGTTCTCTTCTAGAAAGTGTACGAGTCCCTCCAAAAGGTCCGTCTCCTTTTTATCTGAAAAAAGACTGGTACCGTCGTCTCCGGCCCACCCCGGCGGTACCATGGTCCTTTTAAAATACTGCTGGGAAAGGTCTTTAAAATTCACATTTTCCTCGATGATGTCGTAATAATTTTGATTGAAGGAAGTCTTGATCTCCTGTAGTATGTCTACCTTTGCCCTTGAAAACGTTATGTAATGTATCTCTTCGGGTAGTATAGAACTTTTACACTCGTCTCCCAAGATGGTGGGTATATCTTCGGGATTTTCCTTAGCTCTCAATATCTTTGCAGATGAAGTATAAACGAATTCTAGACCACCGGAACCTATCTCTGCGAAAAGTAGCACCACTGAACCGGCGGGGACGCCGCCTTTGATGATAGTATCTAGATCACTGACTCCTGTAGGGATCTTTTTCATGGTAGAACCACCGTCAGACTTACGTCATACAAATCCATCTAATCTTTTATCTAAGAACTAACACTTATATTTTACCTATAATTCTTGATATGATATATTCTTGTTCGTGATCGGTTCGTCCCTTGTATCAAATACCAGGGATGTCTCCAAAATGCTTTTATAGTTGGTGCCTTCCTAACTCTTTCCCCGTGGCCGGAAGATGGGGTTTTTCCGGATATCAGCTCCGAAATGAGCTCACGGGAAGTAAGTTTAAAATACCCCTGATACGTTATGTATTGATGCACTTGATAGATGCACTCGGCGACATGGAATATGGTTGTCGAGGAAGGGTATAGGATCGTACTGATCCGATGATTACCGATCATACGCAGACCTGGATGTGTACCAGACTGGCAGCGTTGCTGCAGTCGCTCGGCCATCTGGTGGATGGCTCGGCTCGAGTGCCGACGAAGGTCGTGCCAAGCCGCGATAGGCGAGGGGTAGGCGCAAGGAACCTTAGATCCCTCGATCGCCTAATAGGACTTCCTGCTAGAGCAAACCTCTAGCGATCCATGCGGATAGGGAACTCCCCGAATTGAAACATCTTAGTAGGGGATGGAAAAGAAATCAAATGAGATGCCGTGAGTAAAGTCGATCGAAAGCGGTGTAGAGCAAACCGAATCCTTCCAGAAATGGTAAGGACATGTGGTGTTTTGGATCCTGGCACATCTTACCCATCCAATGCGAAGTCTCTTGGAATAGAGCACCAAAGAGGGTGATAGTCCCGTAGGAGATAGATGGAAAGATGATTCGGGGTCTCCAGAGTAGCGTGCGTTGGATATCGCGCGTGAATTTGGGAGGCATACACTCCCAACCCTAAACACAACTCGAGACCGATAGTAAACTAGTATCGTGAGTGAAAGCTGAAAAGTATCCTTGACGGGAGATGAAAAGAACCTGAAACCAGATGGTTACAGACTGATAGTGCATGAAAGGGACGAAGCTCTTTAGCAAGAGTGGACCGATGTGCTATCGTACGTTCTGAAAAACGGGCCAGAGAGTTCTGATCCATGGCGAGGCTAAGCCTGCTAAGGGCGGAGCCAAAGGGAAACCAACAAGTTCGCATCCCGCATCTGCGGGAGAGGAACGAGGTGTGCTCGCCTGGAGTCATCGGTCAGAGATCCGAAACCGGTCGATCTATGCCTGGGCAAGGTGAAGCCTTCCGAAAGGGAGGTGGAAGCCTGCAGGGGTAGTGAGCTACAAATCCTTCCCATGACCTGGGTATAGGGGTGAAAGTCCAATCTAGACCGGATATAGCTGGTTCCTTCCGAGACTACTCGAAGGTAGGCCCTGTTTGAGGTAGATGATGGCGTAGAGCACTGATTGGGTATTCGGGGGCGAGAGCCCTTGGTATCCTGTCAAACTCCGAATTCATCATCGCCGTAGACGACAGGAGTGAGGGCGCCGGGGTAAGCCTGGTGTCCGAAAGGGCAAGAACCCAGCCTAGGGTTAAGGTCCCATGAATGCCGACTAAGTGTTAGATTGAAGGGTGTCCGCAGTCCAAAACAACTAGGAGGTGGGCTTAGAAGCAGCCTTCCTTTAAAGAGTTCGTAACAGATCACTAGTCGAGATTGTGGGCCCCGAAAATGGACGGGGCTAAGTCGGCTACCGATACCCTAGAGTACTGAAAAGTAATCTGGTAGGAAGGCGTCGTGCGTGGGTAGAAGCTTGGTCGTGAGATCGAGTGGACCGCGTTCGAACGAGAATTCTGGTATGAGTAGCAGCAAAGAACGGTGAGAATCCGTTCCGCCGTAGGGGCTAGGGTTCCTCGGCAATGATTATCAGCAGAGGGTTAGCCGGTCCTAAGGTGACTCTTAACCGAAGTCACCGAACAGGGAAACAGGTTAATATTCCTGTGCCTCTAGCGTCTCTGCCCAGTCTATGACGCATCGGGATCGCTTGAGCAGAGCCCTCGCTCTGTCGAATCGTATAAGTCCGGGGAGAACCGTAATGGTGAGAACCGGATGAAAGCTTGATAGGGCGGACTGAGTCCGCTTCAGGCTAATCCTGGTGCCCGTGAAAAGTAAACTGGTTAACAACGCTAGAGACCGTACCGAGAACTGACACAGGTGTCCCTGCCATAGCAAGGCAAGGCGTGTCGGATAAAATCAGGCTAGGGAATTCGGCAAATTGGCCCCGTACCTTCGGTAGAAGGGGTGCCAGTCATGTGAATGGCTGGTTGCAATAACAAGGGGTCCTCGACTGTTTAATAAAAACACAGATGGCAGCTAGTTCGAAAGGATTTGTACTGCCGTCGAATCCTGCCCAGTGTCGGTATCTGAATCCCTCTTACAAGAGGTGGAAGGACCGATAAACGGCGGGAGTAACTATGACTCTCTTAAGGTAGCGTAATACCTTGCCGCTTAATTGGCGGCTTGCATGAAGGATCAACGAAGGACCCACTGTCCCAGCCCGATATCCGGTGAAAATGACATTCTGGCGCACAGTCCAGAATCCTCTACTTGAAAGAGAAGACCCTGTGGAGCTTGACTGCAATCTGTTGTTGGGGCATGACCTCAAATGTGCAGTGTAGGTAGGAGCCGTTACACAGGTGCGAGCGCAAGCTTGTCGCCGAGGCGTCCATGAAACACTACCCTTTTGAGATCGTGTCCCTAACCGCTTCGGTGGGACATCGATAGACGGGCAGTTTGGGTGGGGCGCCACACCCTTGAAAAGATAACAAGGGCGTCCAAAGGTCGGCTCAGGTGGGTCAGAAATCCACCGTAGAATACAATGGTAAAAGCCGGCTTGACTCGGTTTGGCACAGTAACAAACCGAGATGCGAAAGCAAGGCATAGCGAACCCCTGAGGCCTATATGTGGGGCCCAGGGATAACAGAAAAGTTACCCCAGGGATAACTGAGTTGTCTCCTGCAAGAGTCCATATCGACCAGGAGGCTTGCTACTTCGACGTCGGCTCCCTCTATCCTGCCGGTGCAGCATCTGGCAAGGGTGGGGTTGTTCGCCCATTAAAAGGGGTCGTGAGCTGGGTTTAGACCGTCGTGAGCCAGGTTGGTTTCTTTTTAGTAGAGGTGCACTGGTGCCTGAGGGGAAGGGGCCCTCAGTACGAGAGGAACAGGGCTTCGCGGCCACTGGTTTACCAGTTGTCCGAGAGGGCACTGCTGGGTAGCTACGCCGTCGGGGATAAAGGCTGAAAGCATCTAAGCCTGAAGTCCCCCTCGAAAAGAGGCACCTTCAAAGACTCCCGTAAAAGACGGGTTAGATAGAGCTGGGGTGTGAGTACGAAGCTTCGGCGACGTATTCAGCCCACAGTTACTAAACGTCTGGACTGTGGTTCAGCTGCTGGTTTGGTCATTCGACAGGTCTGCGTGTGGATCTTGCATCTACATTTTTTATTCACTTTATGTTGAGTTAGTTCTACGTATCACTAAAAAAAGTCACCGAAGACCCGCGGGAGTCAGCGAATCCAGGACAAGATGGGAGATATACCCAAGTAAAAAGAAATATATGATCCAGGTGACTGTGGATCTGTCCACCAAGAGAAAGTAAAGGGTTATGGACCACGCCAACGTGAAAAGGAACAATAACGCCTTACTGTGTGCTAAGTACCTGTGACGACGAGTGAACGGCGGGTCCAATATATCCGGTAGGGTGCCGCCGATCATGGAGAAGAGGATCATGATGAAGAATAGAAGTACCTCCATGGATAGTATGGACGTCAAGGTTGCTCGTAGGGAAGGGTCCGGTGGTATGAAAAAAGCTCGATGGAGAAAATGCCAGATGTAATAACCCGATACGGCGAAGATGACCGCTCCTATCATATGTGCTTTTTTCTTCATGGTGGTTAGTTGAACCTTGACATAGTATTTATATCCTTATTTCAGAGGGGTGAACGAAAGTAGAGTGATGCAAAATATTATTTAAGAACGTGGATTATGGGAAAAGGAGCAATATGCGGGAAAACGACCCATCGAAAGAAGGATTCACGGTCACACCGTGGGAAGTCGAAGGCGAAATAGACTACCAAAAGTTGATAGAGGACTTCGGCACCGATAACGTTGACGAAGAACTGATAGATAGGATAGAAGAAGTCGTTGGAGATGCGCACTTCATGTTGAGAAGGGGCATATTTTACTCTCACAGGGACATGGATAGGATCCTCGACGACTACGAAGAGGGAAAAAAATTTGCATTGTACACGGGTAGAGGGCCCTCTGGTCATACCCATGTGGGGCATCTCATGCCCTGGATATTCGCTAGATGGATACAGGAAAGATTCGACGTCGACATGTATTTTCAGCTCACAGACGATGAAAAGTTTCTGTTCAACTTCGACAGCACGTTAGAGGACACGCATTCCTACGCGTTGGAAAACGCCAAAGACATAATAGCTCTGGGTTTCGATCCCGATAAGACACATATATTCATAGATACCGAATACATACACGAGTTATACCCCCTAGCTTTAAAAGTAGGTAAAAGATTGAATTTTTCCAACGTGAAAGCGGTCTTCGGCTTCGACAATTCTACCAATGTAGGAAGCATATTTTACACCGCGATCCAATCGGCTCCTTGTTTTTTACCCACTGAATTAGAAGGTGAAGAAGTCCCTGTCTTGATCCCCTGTGGTATCGACCAGGATCCACATTTTAGATTGACCAGAGATATAGCGGAGACCATAGGTTATATCAAACCAGCTCTGCTACACAACAAGTTGGCCCCTTCATTGGACGGAACGGGTAAGATGTCTGCAAGCCAACCTAAAACCACCATATTCACCACAGATGAACCTGAAGATGTGGAGGAAAAGATAAACGAGGCTTTCACCGGCGGTAGGATCTCGGCCTCAGAACAACGAGAAAAGGGAGGTGACCCTGATATATGCTCCGTACAGAATTATAGGTATTACATCTTCGAATCGGACGACGGGAAGGTGGACGATCTTGCGGAAAGGTGTAGGGAAGGGGATATACTGTGTGGTGAATGCAAGCAGATCTTAAAAGAGAACATAAAGGGATTTTTATCAGAACATCAGGAACGCAGGGATAGAGCGGAAGATAAACTCGAAGAATTTCTTGTAAGGGATTGTGAGTAGAAGCTCAGAAGTTCAGATTACCGGACTCTAGTTGTTTTTGGATCTGCTTTCTCATCTTCCTGTTTCCGGAGAAACCCTTTATGGCCTTTTTTGTCTTCTTGTAATGAGAGAGCAGCTCTCGTATCTCCCTTGGACTTTTTCCACATCCCCTGGAGATCCTCCTGATACGCTCTCCTTTTATCTTTTTTGGATTCTCCATCTCCTCTTCGGTCATGCTGTCCATTATTATCCTAAAGTTGTCCAGCTTTGCCTGGGTCGACATGATCTCATCGTCCGAGATGGTGCTCGGTCCCATGGGTAGCATATCGAGTATCTTTTGAAGAGGTCCAACGCTGGTCAGCATCTCCATCTGTTCGTACATGTCCTTTAGATCGAACTCACCTGCCAACATCTTCTTGGCGGTCTCCTCTGCCTTCTCTTCGTCGACGACTTCCTCAGCCTTTTCTAAAAGTTTTTCTATGTCCCCCATACCCAGAAGTCTAGATGTGAAGCCTTTGGGATCGAATTCTTCTAGATCTCGTATCCTTTCACCGGTCCCTATGAAAGCTACTGGAGCATCGGTTTCTGCCACCGCGCTCAAAGCGCCTCCACCCTTTGCCGAGCCGTCCATCTTTGTTATTATGGTTTTAGTCACTCCCACGGCGTCGTGGAAAGCTTTAGCTTGAGGACCCGCCTGCTGCCCGATGGACGCGTCCACTGTCAAGATAACTTCGTCCGGGTCTGCGATATTCTTTATCAGCTTTATCTCTTTTATGAGTTCTTTCTCTAACGAGTGTCTTCCCGAAGTATCTATGATCACTATGTCGTAATTATCGAACTTTTTCATCCCTTTCCTTACAACTCTGGGAGCTTTTTTTGCATCGGGATCGCCGTAGACGGGGACCCCTGCGTCTTCAGCCACCTGCTCTAACTGCTCGTAGGCTGCGGGACGATGTGTGTCTCCGGCTACCAGCGCCGTGTTGAGACCCTTTTTTTGAAAATAGGCTGCCAACTTACCACAGGTGGTGGTTTTCCCCATACCGTAGAGGCCTACCATCATCATGACCTGTGGTTTGAGTTTTAATTCGGTACCATCTCCCATTATACTGACGAATTCGTCGTGTATTATGTGGATGAGGTGTTCTCTTGCGCTTATCCCTGCGGACGGTTTTTCTTCCACAGCTCTTTTCTTTATCTTTTCTGTCAGTTCAAGAGCTAGTTTCACCTCTATATCGGCCTCGATCATAGCTCTTTGTATGTCTTTGGCCACTTCTTTTATCAGATTCTTGTCTACATGACTCGCACTGGTTATCCTCTCTACGGCGCCGCGCAATCCATCCTTTAAGTTATCGAGGGCCATGGATTATGAGAGCGTTGGAATGGGTTATTAATATTTTTGGTTCCGAACACAGTTCAGAGCCGTTCCAACTCCTCTTTTATGGTATTTATCATCTCTTCTTTACTCAGATGGAATATATCTTTTAGCGGTTTCCCGTTGATGTAGATCCATTCCCATCCCCAAGGCGACACAGAATACTTGAAAACGTCTTCCCTAGTGTCTATGACGTTGATATGGTGCCGTATCCGTTGGTCGTCTATCTCCTCGATCCAAGACCTGAACTTCAAGGCGTTGTGTATGCTGAAAGGGCATCGGTTGCTGAATGCTTGATCTATGGCCAAAAGTCCTTGGCCCGATAAGTGCCTAGGTTCAAAAGACGCTTTTATCATCTCAGGGGGTTCTGCATCAGTGTGGGGGTACCAGACCAAGTGGATTTGAGAGTCCTTCTTTATCTCTCGAAAACCCATGTCTTTCATCATGCTGATGGGAAAATGGATGGGATGGTCCCAGGCAAGGGCCGCTAATCCGTTAAACTCTTCAGAAGTCGCGTCGACGGCCTTTTCGACCAGTTTTCTTTCTGACTCTAGATGTTCTTCCTCACTCATGGACGGTTTGACCCAATGAAAACACATCAAAGCGGCGGCTCCTGGAGCCTTTATAGGGAGCGGAACGTTTTCAGCGGGCATGTATTCAACGAAACCTACGGGTTTCTCTTCTTTATACTGGATAAAACCTTTCATACCTTCTTTCAACAAGTTTTTTCGCCACTCCATAGTTTTACCCAAAGGTCCCTCGAGCTCGTTCTCCACGACTTCAGGTCCTCCAGGACAGCAGATCATATCTGCCAGGTTACTTTTGTTCAAGGCCGCTATTTCCTCATCTTCACACATGTTTTGAGGATGATAAGAAGGCGATAAATAGATATCGGTGAGCGTCAGGGGTAAAACTAAAGTATCTCTTCTCCCCTTTTATCGTAACATGGGAAAGGCGGAAGAAAAAAGGTCAAAAAAAAGAAAGAGGTCTTCATCGGACGGAAGGACCACTTTCAACGATATCAAAGGGACCAAGGTCTACGATGCCGATGGGGAGGAAGTCGGCCGGGTGAGCGACATCGAGATAAATCTTACGACTTTGAACCCTACACGTTTGATCATACACAAAGGTTTTTTCGGCAGATATCTCCGTATCAACCTCAAATATGTTGAGAAAATAACCAGGGATTCTATACATCTGTGGATAAGCCCTGCTAAAAACCTTGTAGGTACGAGGATATTGGATATAGAGGCCAATGAGATAGGCAGGGTCGAAGAAGCTCACGTGAGAAAAGACGGCAGTCTAGAATATGTCAAGGCGGTTACCAGCGTGATACAAACCACGAACGACGAAGACAAAGGAGATACGTTTATGGTACCGATGAGCGCATTTGAAGATATGAGTGTGAGTTTACCACCTACCGCTTTCGAAGAAGAGCCTATCCCCACCCACGTTGCGTTGAACAAAAAGATCATCCATATCGGAGCAGATGAGATCATCGACGTTGGAAAGGATTGTATACGTCTACGGGGTAAGAAGGAAAAGTACTTGGGTAAAGAGTAAGATCTACTCTTCTTCCGATATAAGTTTTCCATCGATGTGTAGGTCCCTTTGTGGATACGGGATCTCTATGTCCGCTTCGTTGTAGGCTTTGAATATACCCTTGGTAAGATGGAATTTGGCGGGCCAATAATTTTCTGTTTTTACCCACGGTTTCAAGACAAGGTCCACCGAAGAATCTCCCAGTTCCGTCACCGATACCTGCGGCTCGGGATCGTCCAAAACGTATCTTTGTGATCTCATAAACTTCATGGCTACCTTTACGGCTTTGTCTACGTCACCGTCATAGCTGATGCCCACATCGATGTCCACTCTTCTTTCGTCCATCCTCGAAAAGTTGACTATCGGCTGGTTCCAGACCAGTTTGTTCGGTATGGTTATCCTTGTGTTGTCGGGTTTCAATAGCTCGGTCGCCATGAGTCCCACGGATGTTACCACTCCTTCATGGTCCTGTATCTCGACTCTTTCACCCTTGTCAAGGGGTCTCAAAGCCGCTATCCAGACACCGGAAAGAAGGTTGTTCATGGTGTCTTGTAGTCCGAAACCCAAGACCAAACCTATGATGGCTGAAACTGCGATGACTACGCTGCCGACGTGGACCCCCAATGCCGAGGCCGCCAGCAGGATGATCACTATGTAAAGTAAGATGCTGAGAAAACGCCCTAAAAATTCGATCACCAATGAAGGGAGTTTGCTCTTTTTCATACTCTTTTTAAAGAAATATACTATGAACTTGACCAAGAAAAAACCTACCGCTAAAACTATGAGCGCAAGTAAGAGATCGAAGACACGGATGTTTACATAAGGAAGAGTTCCCTCTAGGTCCATATTATCACTGTCCTTCAATTACTTATCATGTTATAAATCTTGCCATGATCACGTGGAGATTTTTTAATCCAGATCAATATATTATCCGTGCATAATATTTAAATAATAGGATGACCATATTCAAGGATAGGGTTGCTATGGATATGAAAGCAAAAGCTGTCGTAGGGTTTCTTGTGGCAAGTATACTGGTTTTGAGCACTTTGGGGATGGGCGTTGTGTTTTTTAGGAGGATGCGAGGCCGCAGAAAACGGATATGAAGCGGTTTACTACGTTGAAGATACGGCACAGAGGGAAGACGATCTATACGAGCTGGATATATCCTCAACGAAAGGCGGTGAAGTGGTGAATCCCGGGGAAGGCACGTTTGAATATTATGACGGGTCCGAGGTGGAAGTAGTAGTGGAAGATCACGAGAACCACACGTTCGCTGGTTGGACCGGTGACGTTCCTGATGAATATAGAGAAAAAAGAGAGCTCGATCTCGTGATGGATAAAGATAGGCAAATAACTGCGAACTTCGTAGGATCGGATACGGATCCTTTTGATTGGGTGATCTCCATGGACAGTTCTGGGAGCATGGACTGGACCGACCCGGAAGATATAAGATTAGACGGAGCCATACATTTTGTAGATCAGGTTGAAGAATACGCCCATGGGTCGCAGGGGGCAGTGATAGAGTTCAACAGCGCAGTTCAACTTATGAATAACCTTACGGACGATTACGACGCGATAAGGGATGATCTAGCCAGCATCGTATCAGGCGGTGGGCCTGATAACTTTGAAAACACACATCCTTTAGAACTCGCTCTAGAAGAATTCAAAGAGAACGGCAATGAATCACGGAACTGGTACCATCTCATGGTTACCAATAGAGACTTTGAAGATGACGAAGAGTTTTGGGAGCTGGTAGACGAGTACGAAGAGATCGGTATACCGATATTCCCCATAGGCTTTATACTGGAGGACGATACAGTTATGAAGGAGATGGCAAACCGTACCGACGGCAGAGCTTACTCCCTTGATGATCCTGAAGAGTGCATAGATGCTTCGCAGATATCTTTGAGACGATAGTCCGCCCTTCCAAGACCTACGAATTGGCTTTAGATTCCACGAAAGGCGGTGAAGTGGTGAGGCCCGGGGAAGGTATGTTTGAATATTATGAAGGGTCCGAGTTGGTTGTAGCGGCTGAGCCCCTAGAGAACTACACGTTCTTCGAATGGACAGGAGACGTACCGGAAAAATACGAGGATGAGAAGGAGATACAGGTGGTGATGGACCGCAACAAGTCGTTGACCGCACACTTCGAAGAGGAAGACCATGAGCCGAAAGAGATCCAGGACTGGGAAGATCTGCACGAGGTAAGGGAGGATCTCGAAGGGGATTACGTTTTGATGAACGATCTGGACGAAGATACGGACTATTATGACGAATACGCTTCTGAAGAGGCGAACGAAGGAAAAGGATGGCAACCGATAGGGGATGATGATAATAGATTTACTGGGACTTTTGACGGAAACGAGTATGAGATAAAAGGTCTGTACGTCAATAGAACTGATGAAAATTATGTAGGACTATTTGGAGCTACATACGATGCAGAGATCGCTAATGTGGGGCTGGCAGATGCGAAAATTAGCGGAAGATCAGAAGTGGGCGGACTCATGGGAAAAAACGGGCAAGGTACAGTGTTGAGTTCATATGCCACCGGAGATGTGAGCGGTGACTGGGATGTAGGAGGGATCATAGGATATAACTATGGCACGGTAAAAAACTCGTATGCTAGTGGGGACGTGACTGGAGGAGGTAATGGAGTAGGCGGACTCATGGGAAATAATGCTGGAGGCACAGTAGAGAACTCGTATGCCACCGGAGATGTGAGCGGTGGCACCGGTGTTGGCGGACTCATGGCATATAACTATGGCACGGTGTCCAACTCGTATGCAACGGGTACCGTAAGCGGTGACTGGGATGTAGGGGGACTCGTTGGCGTTTTACTAGGGAGGATATACTATTCATATGCTGTTGGTCCTGTAGAAGGAGAAGTAGGAGTCGGAGGTTTGGTCGGATATAGGAAAGGCGATATCCAGGAGGCCTGTTTCTGGGACATCGAAACAACAGGTCAAAATGAGAGTGCTGGATGGGGGGCAACAGGTCTGACTACGGAAGAGATGCAAGATATCACCAACTTCAAAGATGCGGACTGGAATATCACGAGCGTGGACCATGAAGAAAGCGATCCTGAACACATTTGGAATATCGTGGATAATGAAACATATCCTTTCTTGAGCTGGGAAGCTACGGAGGAATTCAACCTCACGGTGAACATCGAAGGAGAGGGAACAGTCGAAGTCGATGGTGAGGAGATCGAGGACGGAGAGACGCTGGTTTACGAGAACAGTACTAAAGTGGACCTGAAGGCCATTGCCGAGAAAGGATGGGTCTTCGACGAATGGACCGGTGACTATCAAGGAGACGAAGCCGAGATCATATTGGAGATGGACCAGGATAAAGAAATCACGGCCCACTTTGAAGACGTACGGAAGAGAATCTACGACTGGGAAGACCTGCACGAGGTGAGAGAGGATCTAACCGGAGACTATGTTTTGATGAACGACCTGAACGAAGATACGGACTATTACGACGAATACGCTTCTGAAGAGGCGAACGAAGGGAAAGGTTGGGAGCTGATAGGTGACAACGACGATCGTTTCACGGGCACTTTCGACGGAGACGGGTATGAGATAAGGGATCTTTACATAGATCGCATAGAAACGAATAATGTAGGACTATTTGGAGCTACAAACGATGCAGAGATCGCTAATGTAGGCGTGGTAGATGTAAAAGTGAGCGGAGAAAGTGAGGTAGGCGGGCTGGTGGGAGTGAACAGGGAAGGGACGTTAGAGAACTCGTATGCCACAGGAAACGTGAGTGGACAAGGGTGGTATATAGGCGGGCTGGTGGGAGTGAACAGCGGCACCGTAAACAATTCGCATGCAACCGGTAATGTGGTTGGAGATTGGGGAGCAGTAGGTGGGCTCGTAGGAGAAAATGATTGGGGAGGAGGGAAAGTAGAGAACTCATATGCAACTAGTGATGTAAATGGAGAAGGCTCTCAGGTAGGCGGCCTCGTCGGAGCAAATCGCGGAGAAATCAATAACTCGTATGCCACAGGAGAGGTAAGTGGATATGGAAAGGTTGGTGGGCTCGTGGGGTATTTACTAGGTGGTATATACAATTCATATGCCGCGGGTCCTGTAGAAGGAAAGGGGACTGAAGGAGGTTTAGTCGGAGGAAGGAAAGGCGGTATACAGGAGGCCTCTTTCTGGGACATCGAAGCAACAGGTCAAAATGAGAGTGCAGGAGGTACAGGATTGACCACAGAAGAGATGCAAAATATCACTAACTTCAAAGATGCGGGCTGGAATATCACGAGCGTGGAGCATGAAGAGACCGATCCAGAACATATATGGAATATCGTGGATAATGAAACGTACCCGTTCTTGAGCTGGGAAGACCTATACGGACCGGAGGAGTTCAATCTGACGATAAACGTAGAAGGTGAAGGGACTGTCGAAGTCGATGGTGAGGAAGTCGTGGACGGCGAGACTTTGGTTTACGAGAACGGTACGGAAGTGGACCTGAGAGCCGCTGCCGACGAAGGATGGATCTTCAATGGATGGACCGGCGCCCACACTGGATCGGAAAAGGAGATAACGATCACGATGGACGAAAATAAGGAGATCACCGCAGTATTCGAGGAAACAGTACAATACGATCTCACGGTAAATATCGACGGAGAAGGCTCTACTGTTCCGGCAGAAGGTACGCACACCTATGAAGAAGGAGAGGTCGTTACAGTGGAAGCTGCACCTGATGAGGGCTGGGACTTTGTCGGATGGACAGGAGACTACGACGGAACAGATCCGACGATAAACCTAACGATGGACGCCAACAAGAGCATAACAGCGGTATTCGAAGAAGTAGTTAAAACATACGAGCTAACGATTGCCGTGGAAGGTGAAGGTACGACCGATCCGGATCCTGGAGAACACATCTATGAAAATGGAACTGCTGTTACAGTGGAAGCAGTGCCATCAGAGGGCTGGGAGTTTGGCGAGTGGACAGGAGCAGTTTCAGGAACAGATCCGACGATGAACGTAACGATGGACGCCAACAAGAGTATAACAGCGGTATTCGAAGAAGTAGTAGAATACGATCTCACTATAAACATTGAGGGAGAAGGAACGGTCGAGGTCGATCCCGATCAGGACGAATACGAAAACGGTACTGAGGTGACGCTTACAGCCTATCCAGACAATAATTGGCGATTCGACGAGTGGACAGGAGATTACGAAGGTGAAGAGGATAGCGAAGTGATCACCATAACCATGGACGAGGACAAGGAGATCACAGCTCACTTTGAAGAGCTGCTAGAAGACTATGAACTCACGATAAATATCGAAGGCGAAGGTGATGTGGTGGTGGAACCGGACCAAAAAGAGTACGAAGAGGGTACCGAAGTGACACTGACGGCTGATCCGGACAAAGGTTATGCGTTCAAAGAGTGGACAGGAGATCACGAGGGTATGGATGAACAGATCACCATAACTATGAACGATGATATGCACATCACCGCAGTATTTGAAGAAGAGTCCGAATACTACGAACTTGAAGTGAACATCGAAGGCGAGGGAGACGTAGAAGTTGAGCCCGAGCAGGACGAGTACGAAACCGGCACGGAAGTCACTTTAACAGCGGTGCCTGCCGAAGACTGGAAATTTGTGGAGTGGTCCGGTGACGAAACAAGCACTGAAGTGGATATCACCGTCATCATGGACGAAGACAAAAACATCACCGCACATTTTGAGAAGTTAGCTCCTGCGGAATTTGAATTATCCAACCTAACAGTAGAGCCTGAAGAACCGGAAGTAGGAGATGAGATCAAGATAAGCGTAGACGTGATCAACGTGGGTGAGCTAGAAGGAGAATATACCGTACAGTTCTACATAAATGGAGATGTGATAGGTAACAATACTGTTACTATTGAAGCTGGTGAAACAGAAATGGTTTCAACGAGCTACGAGATCGAAGAGGACGGGGAGTACCACATAGAAGCGGAGGATGTGGGCATCACTTTTACTGTCGAAGAGGAGGAAGAAGTCACCACCGACAGTTGGTTGGTAGTTGCGTTGATCCTCTCTATCATAGCACTGCTCGTGTTCGTCTGGAAGGGGATGCGTGAAAGAAGGTTTCAAAACGAGGATAAGAGCGATCTTGATAAGCTTTTTCTGGATAAAAAGAGGAAAAAAAGCACGCAAGAAGAAGAAAAATGAAAAGGGATGACGATCCCCTAAAAGGTTTTACATTTCCGGTGGCTTTATCCTCCTTCAAGAGTTCCTCTCACATTCATAGGAAAATATCTTCAACTCTTGGTCGGTTTCAACGATCAAGTACTTTTCTTCTCCATTCACTAGTACGTTCCACAGGTCGTTGTCCACTTGAGCTAGCACCACTATTCCCTCCTCATCGGACTCTTCGGATAGCGGTAGGCCCGCATCGTTGAATGCAACAACGAGATCCTCAGCAGCGTCTCCTTCTTCCAGGTACTGACCGTAGCCAGAATCCAAAGAGGTGGGTCCACCATTTTCGGGCACAAACATTGCATACGCATTTTTGTCTTCGTCCATAGTTATCGTGATGTATGGAGTGTAGTACATCTGACCGTTCACGCTCCAAGAATGGAACTCGTGGCCCCAGGAAGGGTAAGCCGAAAGGTCTACATTTTCGTTTGGAGGGTAATCGTGGGTACCTTCAGGTGGATCGGTGCTTCCCCCGAAAGTAGAACTTACTGTGAGGGTGTAATCTCCGATCGCGTATAAGTTACCGTCCTCAGACGCAACGTATATTTTACCGTCCTCATCTATCGCGGGAGAAGACTTTATAGGACCCCCCGGTTCGTCGAATATCCATTCTTCCTCCCCTGTATCAGGATTTACAGCATACAAATTCCCATCGTTAGAACCAACATATATAGTACCATCGCCTCCAATAGCCGGAGAAGAGATTACATCGCCACCGGTTGGGTAGGTCCATTTTTCCTCTCCTGTATCAGGATTTACAGCATGGAGATAATTATCCTTAGAACCAACATATATAGTACCATCGTCTCCAATAGCTGGAGAGGAGATTACATCGCCACCGGTTGGGTATATCCATTTTTCCTCTCCTGTATCAGGATTTACAGCATGGAGGTTATTGTCGGTAGAACCAACATAGATAGTACCATCGTCTCCAATAGCTGGAGAGGAGATTACACTGTCTCCGGTTGGGTAGATCCATTCTCCCTTTCCTGTATCACGCTCTACAGCATGAAGCCCGTCTCTTCCACCTATATACACATAATCCCCGCAGTGAGATATAGCAGGTGTAGAGAGTGCCCTCTGGATGGGATATGGGTCGCTCCATTCTAGATTGCCATCATCAACATTGAGTGCATGAAACTCACTTTCATAGGCAACACTAATGTATACAGTCCCCTCAAAAATGTTCGGCGACGACTGCTTAAACATTCCTGTTCGTCCAGAGATATGCCATTTTTCCTCTCCCTCTGAGTCGACGCCCCATACATTATAATCACCACCAGTAGGAAAGTATAGAGAACCTTCCTCGTCGATAGCCGGCGTAGCAATGATTTTAGTATCATCATCAAAAAATACGTCGTAGTCTCCATCATCTGGGTTTACTTCGTATAAATATCCGAATGCGCCACCAGAGGTTCCTATATAAATAGTCCCATCATCTCCTATTACTGGTGATTGCCAGTCAAATCCACCAGATTCTCCATAGATGTCAGCGGCCCATAATTTCTCCACCTCGCCCGTGGGACCATAATAAGGTGAGTTCCCCGTATTCTGTTCATCTAAGCCAAAACTAGGCCATTGTCCAGAGAGAGAAGAAGTGGTATTAGGCTCAGAAGCCTCCACTGGCCCTGTTGCCACAACCATCGTTCCCAACATCAAACACAAAACTATCCCTAGGGTGATTTTCTTTTTTGCCATTTTAGCACCATATATACAAGTGAAACAAGGCTATTTAATTTTTTTTATAATATTTGTCCAAGTTTACAAGTATTTCAAAGGAAAAAGTTTTATAAACTTTTAAATCCATAATCATCATGCTCAGAGTCGGAAAAAACATGAAAGTCTCTAAAAACTCTTGGTTTGTAGTGATAGGGCTTATCTTGATGTTGACTATAGGGAGTATTCCATCGTTTGGAGCAGAAAGACATATAAGGGGATGCGAAGGGGGAGAAGAAACTTTAAGAGATATCAAACACGGACGTGATATCGGACGTGATATCGGACGGGAATCTAAAACAGAATCCTCCCTTGAAAAGACACACCTGCGTTCCCATGGAGATGAAAATAGACCTCACTTAGAAAAAAACGTCTCGACGAGAAGAGGCTATAATGAACTAAGCCAGGGTTTCCACACTTACACTCCCCACGATCCCATCAAGATAGACAATGACACTGACTTCGCCGAGCAAGCCTCGGAGAACGACTGGAGCGGAAACGGTACTGAAGGAAACCCGTTCATCATAGAAGGGTATGAGATCGACGGCGGCGGCCACGGTTATGGGATCTACGTGGGAAACACCACCGTCCACTTCGAGATCAGAGATAATCATGTATACAACACCAGTGGAGCCTCCGGTTGGCCTTTTCTACGCAAGCCGGGGTTTCATTTTTATTATGTGAAAAATGGGACCGTTTTGAATAATACCGCTGTATCCAACGAGCGCTCTGGAATTTCTATCACCGAGTCTCACAACCTCAGCATAGTCGATAACATTATAATAAATCACGAAGATTTTCCCGGTATCGAACTATTTGAGAGTACTAACATAACTTTAGTAGGAAATGTTATATCAAAGAACCGAGAAGGGATTTTTTTTCGATCGGGAGGTAACAACGATATTTATAATAACACGATCACCGATAACAAGAGATATGGGATAAGACTCCAATCCCGTAGTACACATAGGCTTTTCAACAATACTCTGAAAGGGAATGGCATATATATTTTAGGAACATACGATATTGATTCATGGGTTTCCTATACCATATCCCCCTGTAATACAGTTAACGGAAACCCAGTTTACTACTGGAAAAACAGGAAAGGAGGGGATGTGCCTTCTGATGCAGGACAGGTTATTTTGGTCAACTCAACAGACGTTAGAATAGAGAAACAAATAATCTCAAACACCAGCGTTGGTATCCAACTTGGTTTTTCGAACGGGAACACTCTTGCAAATAACAGCGTTCTAAACAGTAGTAAAAGTGGTCTATCTTTTTATCGCTCTCACAACAACACAATCATCGATAATACATTCTCTCATAATAAAATGCATAATATCTACTTTACAAGTTCGGTTAACAACACGTTGAGGAATAATAATGTATCATTTAGCGATAACTACGGCATCGATTTTGGGGCATCATCATCGAATACTCTAACCCAAAACAGCATCTTTGCAAACGGGAGAGGTATATTTATTGGAGGATCCCCAGATAATATTTTTCGGTCTAATATCATATCAAACAATGAAAGAGGGTTCGAGTTAATGCATACTTTTAATAATACTTTCATCAACAACACTGTTTCCAACAGCGGAAAGGTAGGTGTCGATTTTGTCATCAGTAATCACGAGCACTTATTCATCGATAATAGTCTTTCAAACAACACTATAGGCATGGATGGATCGATACAGAATTCTAATTTCGATAGTAACTTTTTTTCGAATAACCAAGGGGCTGTCCGTATTAGTAACAGGAACAATGTGCTTGAAAATAATATATTTGCTGATAACGTTAAAGGCATCCATAGCAAATATGATAACGAATATTCTATCAGAAATAACACCTTTATGAACAACGAGATCGGTATCTTATTAGAATACACTCAAGATCATACTTTGAACTATAACACCTTCTCGAACAACGAATACGGGATGTATATCAATAACGCTTCAGCTTCGGTGATATATCATAACATATTCCTTGATAATCACATCCACGCTTACGCTGATTACGGATACAACCGTTGGAACAAACCTTACCCCTTGGGTGGTAACTACTGGGACGATCATACCGAACCCGATGAATACAGCGGCCCGGATCGAGATAAGATGGGTTCTGATGGAATGGTGGATGAACCGAGATATATATTGGGAAGTGGGGGCTACAACGTAGATGAGTACCCGTGGACAAACCCAACCTTTTCCTCTTCACCTTTTATTTCGAATCTAGAACCACCGGACGAGCAGAATGAAGTCCCTGTGAACACCACTTTATCCGTCGAGATAGAGAGTGATGATTATCCAGTAGAAGTCGAATTCTACCTGGATGATACTTTGAAATATTCGGAGACCCTCGACAGTGCCGGGAGGGTGGAAACGGATAGATTAGATTTAGAATATGGGACCACTCACGAGTGGTATGTTGAGGCGTTCAGTCTAGAGAAGGGGAATAGGACCATATCTCCTACTTATTCCTTCGAGACTGAACCTGCAGTAGAATTCAACTTGACGGTGAACATCGAAGGAGAAGGAACTGTCGAAGTCGATGGTGAGAAGGTAGAAGACGGCTGGACAAACCAATTCAATGAGGGAGAAGATGTTGGATTGGTTGTTTTCCCTGAAGAAGGTTGGTACTTCGATGAGTGGATCGGCGACTATGAAGGAAGAGAAGACGAGATCACCATCACCATGGACGACGATAAAAAGGTAACAGCTCACTTTAGAGAAGTGGAAGAAGATGAACGTTTACTTACGATATATGTAGATGGAGAAGGTACTACCGATCCTGAACCTGGTACCCATGCCTATATCGAAGGAACCGAGGTTATTTTGACAGCGATGCCAGACGAGGGACACGAGTTCGTGGAGTGGACAGGTGATTATGAAGGAACGGAAGACGAGATAACGATAGTCATGGACGATGATAAAGAGGTAACGGCAGTGTTTGAAGAGATCCAAACATACGAGTTGACGGTAGGAATAGAGGGAGAAGGCGTTGTGGAGGTAGAACCTGAGCGGGAAGAGTACGAAGCGGGCATTGAAGTGACTCTTACAGCCGTACCTGACGAAGGTTGGTATTTTGTTGAATGGACCAGCGATGCGGAAGGGACGGAGGAAGATATCACTATCATCATGGACGATGACAAAGAGGTAACTGCACACTTTGCGATGAGGGAATACACTTTAACGGTACACGTGGAAGGAGAGGGGCTTGTTGAAATCGATCCAGAACAGGAACAGTACGAGCATGGAACCGAGGTAAATTTGACGGCGATACCCGAGGATAGCTGGTATTTCGCCGAGTGGACCGGCGATGTGGAAGGAACGGAGGAAGAGATCACAGTGGTAATGCACGATGATAAAGAGATAACGGCGGTGTTCGAAGAGATCAAAACATACGAGTTGACGGTGGATGTAGACGGTAAGGGTGAAGTGGTGGTAGAACCTGAGCGGGAAGAGTACGAGGAAGACACGGAAGTCACATTAACAGCGGTACCTGATGAAGGTTGGTACTTCGAAGAGTGGACAGGTGACGAAACAAGCACTGAAGTAGAGATCACCGTCATCATGGATGAAGACAAAAACATCACCGCACACTTCGAGAAGTTATCTCCTGCGGAATTCGAATTCTCTGCCCTAACAGTAGAGCCGAAAGAACCTGAAGTAGGAGAAGAGATCAAGATAAGCGTAGACGTGACCAACGTGGGCGAGATAGAAGGAGAATATACTGTACAGTTCTACATAAATGGAGATGTGATAGGTAATGATACTGTTACTGTTGAAGCTGGTGAAACAGAAACGATTTCAACGAGCTACGAGATCGGAGAGGACGGGGAATACCACATAGAAGCTGAAGATGCGAGCATCACTTTTACTGTCGAAGAGGAAGAAGAAGTCACCACCGACGGTTGGTTGGTAGTTGCGTTGATCCTATCTATCATAGCTCTGCTCGTGTTCGTCTGGATGGGGATGCAGAGTGACGAGAAGACGGTTGATGATCCCGAGGAGGAAGAGGAGGACGACGAAGAAGAAGGATATGATGAAAGCGGATAGAGTCGATAGTTTTACCGGTTTGAATGTTCCAGGAGACCGGAACATCTCAACGCTCCCGATACAGGGCTATATAAAGGGCATTTAGATGCGTATGGATGAGGAGGCCCTACTTACTTTCTAAGGAGACTTACCGTCAGCGCGGATATCACACTGTACCCTGGCTTGAACATGATAGATATATCTAAAGAAAGTGAAAGTTACCAACGTTCAACATGAGATGTTACGCAAAACCAACTTCACCACTACTTCCGACGCAGTTTGAGCAGATCTCACATCTCTTTGTATAGGAATGTTTATTATATACATATATTATACTTCCTTTGAAACATCTCATTTCCGTTATTTTATAAAAAATACGGCTTTGAGGGAGTGAAAATATGATATTGAAAAAAACGAGAGTTATGTGTGTGGCAATGTTACTGCTAGTGAGTGTGATCGGTGTGTCCGTAGGCATGTCTAGTGGTGAAACTTTTGAGCAAAGATCAGGGACGAATTACCCGATGGGCGATGTTACCGAGATCAATACGTGGGAGGATCTGCACGAGATACGTGACGATCTTGACGGTGATTACATATTGATGAACGACCTGAATGAAACCTCTAACGGTTACATGGATCACAACGATCCTACAACGGAAGGTTGGCAGCCCATAGGGGACGATGATGAACATTTTAACGGCAGTTTTGACGGGCAAGGAAACACTATCTCTGGGTTGTACATAGATCGAGGCGATACCGATTACGTCGGTTTGTTCGGCTATCTAAATGAAAATGCTGCCGTGTTCGATGTAATGCTGGAAGATGTTGATGTGACCGGAGATGGGATGGTAGGAGCACTGGCAGGTCAAATTTATGGTGAAATCAACGATTCGTCAGCTACTGGAACCGTGAGTGGTTACACACGAGTGGGGGGACTCGTTGGAAGAAATAGAGGTACAATTGATAGCAGCTATGCCTTTGTATCCGTGTATGGAGACGACACTTATATCGGAGGATTAGTGGGAACTAATAGCCAGGTTTCCATAGTCAATAACTCTTATGCCATGGGTGATGTAACTGGACATCAATACGTCGGCGGACTCAACGGCGGGAACTGGGGTGAAGACAGCACCATATCGAATTCATATGCAACCGGAAACGTTAGCGGAGACGAGGATGTAGGTGGACTCGTAGGGAGGAACACTGGCACGGTGGAGAACTCCTTCTGGGACACCGAGACCGGCGGTCCGGACAATGGAGTCGGCGATGGCAAGACTACGGCTGAGATGATGAACCAAAGCACTTTTACGGATGCAGGTTGGGACTTCTCGGAAAATTGGTGGATGGTTGACGGCGAGACAAGACCGTTCCTCCAGATGGAGTGGAATACTGAAATACGCAACAGCCACCAGCTGCAGCTCATGGCTATGAATATGACTGAAGATTACACACTCGTTCAAGATATCGATCTAACCGGATACATCACCGATGCCAGCAGGATGTGGGGTACCAGTCCGACGGAGGGCGCAGGATGGCTGCCCATAGGTCAAAACGGCGACGGTTTCACAGGCAGTTTTAATGGTGGTGCCCATCTCATAAAAGGATTGTACATAAACCGCTCGGAGATAGATCATATCGGCCTTTTTGGCAATATTGATGAGGAAGGGTACATTCAAAATATTGGTGTAGTCGATGCAAACGTGAGCGGTGATGAGTATGTAGGCGGTCTCGTGGGATCGAACTTAGGTACGGTGAAAAACTCTTATGCTACAGGAGACGTTTATGGTTCCGGTGGTACTGTAGGCGGGCTAGTTGGTTTCAATGAAAATGGCGGAATCATAAGAAATTCGTCTGCCCATGCAACCGTGCTTGGAGATAGCAGTTATACAGGTGGATTGGTTGGGTGGAATCGCCATCATATCTACGATTCCTTTGCCACAGGGGACGTTGTGGGGACCACCACTGTAGGTGGACTTGTAGGTTACAACCGTGGTATAAACGCTGTTATCTCAGGATGTTATGCAACTGGTAACGCAATTGCTACGTTTGACAATGTCGGTGGTTTTGTCGGTAGCCACCTACATGGGGCGAATATATCTGAATCATATTCCACAGGAGACGTTATCCGTCTATCTGGTGCGTCTCCTACGTTCACTGATTACGGTGGTTTTGTAGGAAGAAACGTTCAGGCAAAGATAATCAACTGCTACTCGACTGGACAGGTAATATATGAAG
>PUNG01000087.1 GCA_003551675.1 Thermoplasmata archaeon | reverse complement strand
TCTATAGCTTTCATCTCTGAAAATGGTACGATAATCGAGATCCAGCATATGGAACCTGAAACGACTGATACCCACAAACCCGATGAACCCTACCGGTATGCTCTTGAGATGAATCAAGGATCCTTTGAAGATAACGATATCGTGGTGGGTGATACGGTGGTCATACCTGAAAAGTATATCTGAGATGGATAATCATCAGTCAGAAAGAACCGGATAAAATACCAGTTATAACATGATCTGTGTAGGGGGTAGGTGATCATGCCTGCTAGCATGTATGCAGTGATGTGGACCACCCGGGATGCTATTTTCAAAAACTTTGATGAATTTGCCGGTGAAGTTTAGAGATCGAAGTGAAAAGCCTAATCGATCAATGCTACAGCACGGACGGGAGATCCGTCTCCATGGTGGATATTAAGAGGTAAACCATAGAATGTGAATGTCTCGTTCTTTGGTATCAGTTCAAGGTTAACAAGGTCTGTATAGGTGACGATACCTTGGTTCAGTAATCTTCTTTCCAGTTCTTCAGTTATCTCACCTCCGATGAAGGGTGGATCCGACTCGATTATCTTATCGCTTATGTCTTCATCTATCTTTTCAGTAAAGAACAATCCGATACCCTTGGGAAATTTGTCATCTGGTCCTATAAGTTGTGCTTCACCGAAGAAACTTGTCAGAGGGATATCGTCTATGGACTTTCCTTCTTTTTTTACGTGGGAGAAGGCATCTACATGAGTGCCCGTATGGGTGCCTAGGTTTAATTCGCTCACCTTCCATGGATATCTTTGCACGGTTTTAATATTCACTTCTGGATCCCCAGGATAGATCTCCATACCGGTTTTGATCTTTTTTGTCAGGTCTATCACTTTCAAATATTCGTCCTCCTTGTATCATCCTCAGCTCTATATCGTTCCGAGGTAGATTACCCCACGGTTCTAACGTGGGGATGAATACAGATAGTAAGGTATATATCCCAATGATGTCATATATCTTTTGTTCGAGATAACTCCGAATCGGTTGGCCCGATAGGAGTAGCGTGGCACTACCTTCACCGCTTACAAAGGGACGGGAAATATTCGCCCTGTTGATAGGAAGATACACGGCTCTACCGTGTGGGAGGATGTCACATACATCTAGTGTTTAGAACTGTTCAAAAGGAATTATAATGGTGAGTAGATATGGATATCCAAGAGATTCGAGCTTTGAGGGGACCAAATTACTTTAGTCGATATCAAGTAATATACATGCTGATCGATATAGGTAAGTTCGAGGACCGACCATCCAACGAGATACCGGGTTTTATCGATAGGCTCAAGTCTCTTTTACCTTCCCTAGAAGTCCACAGGTGCAGCAGAGGATACGAAGGGGGTTTCTTGGAACGTGTTGAAGAAGGGACCTGGTTGGGACATATAGTGGAACACGTAGCCATCGAATTACAGTGTTTAGCAAACATGGAAGTCGGTTACGGCAAGACCATAACCACGGATGAAGATGGACTCTACGAGATAGCATTCAGGTACAGGGATGAAGATGCCGGTATAGAAGCCGGTAAACAAGCTTTTAAGGTCGTTGAATCCATTGCCGGAGGTGAAACACCAGACATCGACAAGATCGTGTCGAAGTTGAAGGATATCCGTGACAGTAATATGCTTGGTCCGACCACGCATTCTATCGTTAAAGAAGCCTACGAAAGAGGTATTCCATATATCAGACTCAACGAATACAGCTATATCCAGCTCGGGTACGGTAAAAACCAGAGGAGGATACAAGCCAGCATGACCGATAAGACCTCTGGTATCGGCATGGAGATCGCTGACGATAAAGAGCGGACCAAAGAGATACTCGACGAAGCTGGAATACCTGTACCAAAGGGAGAGGCCGTCAGGAGTGTCGAGGAGGCCTTGGAGGTAGCTAAAGAACTAGGTTACCCCGTCGCGGTCAAACCCAACGTGGGTAATCACGGACGGGGGATCTCTTCCAGAGTCGAGGACAGTGAAGATTTGAAACTCGCTTTTAAAGAAGCTAAAAGGGTCAACCCGCTGGTAGTTATCGAAAGATATCTTGAGGGGTCGGATCATAGGTTGCTGGTCATAGATGGTGAATTGGTAGCCGCCGCCAGGAGGGATCCGCCTTTTGTTAAGGGTGACGGTGAATCCACTATACAAGAATTGATCGATGAATTGAACAGCGATCCGCGTCGTGGTGTAGGTCACGAAAAGACTTTGACCGAAGTGGAAGTGAACTACATGACCAAAAGGATCCTGAAACAGAAAGATTATGATCTAGATACGGTTTTACCAGAAGGGGAGAAACTTCGCTTAAAATCCACTGCCAACCTCAGTGCAGGTGGTACGGCAACGGACGTTACGGATTCGGTACATCCTAAAAACAAGTTGATAGCCGAGAGGATCGCCGATATCATCGGTTTAGATATAATGGGTATAGATCTGATAATCTCGGACTTGAAAGAGCCTTTAGATCAGTGTAATTGCGGTATAATAGAGGTAAACGCAGCTCCCGGGTTCCGCATGCATCTAGACCCCTATGAAGGTAAAGAGAGGAACGTCGCAGAACCGGTCATCGATATGCTGTTCCCATCTGGTTCTGAAAGTACGGTGCCGATAGTCGCCGTAACCGGTACCAACGGTAAGACCACCACCGTTCGTTTGATATCACACATATTGAGGATGGATGGTAAAAGTGTTGGAGTGGCCTGTACCGACGGATTGTTTAGAGGTAATGATCTGTTGAAGAAAGGTGACTTCAGCGGGCCCCAGGGAGCCAAGTTCGTTCTTAGGGAGAGGAGTATCGACCATGCCGTGCTGGAAGTCGCTAGAGGTGGTATATTACGTAGGGGTTTGGGTTATTATGAAAGTGACGTGGGAGTTTTCTTGAACGTTACTAGAGATCATATGGGTCAAGGACGTATCAACACCGTAGAGGATATGGCCCGTTTGAAGGGTATAGTCGTGGAGACCGTGAAATCTTCCGGGAAGGCAGTATTGAACGCAGAGGACGAGAACGTGGTGAAGTTCAAAGATGTGGTGCATGGAGAAAGTGTGCTGTTTTCGTTAGATCCGGAGGTCAGGACCGTTAATGATCACCTGGACCAGGGTGGCATCGTTGTGACCGTTGAGGACGAGAACATAGTTATCAAGAAAGAGGGGAACACTTGGAACGTGGTTGGAGTTAAAGATATACCTATAACCGTCGAAGGTAAAGCTACTTTCAACGTCCAGAATTGTTTAGCAGCGGTGGCTTCCTGTTACTCTTTAGGCGTCGATTTAGGATGCATAAAGAACGGTTTGATGACGTTCTATTCCTCTACAAGTCATAACCCCGGCAGGATGAACATCATCGATGTTGGTAAGATCAAGGTCATGATAGATTACGGGCACAATCGTCCTGCTGTTGAAGCACTTTCTGAGATACTCGATGAACTCACTGAAGGTAGGAAAGTATCGGTATGTCAGGGAACCGGTAATCGTCCTGTAGAAGATATTATAGATTTTGGAAGGGGTATAGGTAAGATCTATGACGAGGTTATCATAAACGATGCGGATCCGAGGTATCGGAAGTCAGGCGAGACTGCAGAGTACGTCAAGGAAGGTGTGTTGGAGGCTGGTTTACCCAAGGAGAAGGTGAGAGTGATATTGGACGAGTTCGAGTCAATAGATGCCGGTTTTGATATTGTAGAGGAAGGAGACTTACTGGTGATACAGCCGGTGGAGATACAAGCGGTGATAGAATACGTTCGATCTAAGAAGGAAAAGTACGAAGGAAAAGTCAACAGCAGGTGAGTGGATAGATCTTCACTATCTATCTTCGATGACCAACATATTGCACTCGTCGAATTCCCACATCTCTCCGTATGCGACTTCCCAGTGATGACCGTCGGGATCTGTGAAATATCCACCGTAGCCTCCCCAATCTGTCTTTTGAGGCTCTTTCTTGATATTGGCTCCGGCTTTCTTCGCTCTTTCGAATATCTCATCCACTTCTTCTTTTGATTTCGCATTGTACGCTAGAGTGATCCCGGAGAAGCCGCTCACGGTCTCAGGGGGATTTTTTTCGTCGATGTCCAAAGCTAACTCTTTTAGTGGATAGAGCGCTATCCTCGTTCCTTCGTTCTTAAAGAAGATGATGTCCGGATCCGTATCTTTTCCTCTTATTGAAGTGTGGAATCCGAGTTCTTTGTAAAACTCGTGAGACCTAACGATATCCTTTGTACCAAGCGTGACTATATTCAATCTGTTCATTTTACCCTGTCCCTTATATAATATTTTGAAGTGATTTATATCTTTATATGATCTTCTGATCGATTTAGTTTATTCGGAACGAATATAACATTATAACCTTCAGCTTTTAGACGTCCCTTTACTATACAAACGATCTCCCTATAACCCCACAAATTTTTACAACTCATAGAAATTTGCTCAGTGTATTATATGACTAGAATGACTCTTATAAAATAATCAGATGTCTCTAAAAACTTGACAGGCTCGTAATATAGCAAATTAATTATACTATGTTAACCATACGATATGATTATATGAATATACTCAATATTTTTAGACGTATTGCCGTCTGTATTATCTTTTGCATGATATTGATAGTCGGTTTTGGTACTTCGTTCGGAGGTACTTCTCCTTCTGAAGTATGGGTAAGTCCGGAATATGATGGGGATACACAAGGTTGGGGAGGATCTCATTTTGCGACGATCCAAGACGCTGTAGAATCGGTCTCAGAGGGGGGTGTAGTTATCGTGGGGCCCGGCACTTACAACGAACACATCATCGTTGACAAGAGTGTAACTATACGTGCTGAAGATCCCGATGAACCTCCTGTGATAGATGGAGGTGGCACCGGCACGATACTATTTTTAGACTCCTCTGATGTCTCGATAGAAAATTTAAAGATACAGAATGGTGAATGGGGGATTTGGATAGCATCTAATAACAATACTGTGAGAGATTCTACGATAAGGGACTGTGAATGGCGTATGGTTATCCCTGGTTACGGTAACGAGATCATTAGTAATCGATTGGAAGGACAGTGTGAAGGGATGATGGTGAGCGGATCGAAGAACGTTATTTCCGACAATATCGTTTTAGGTGATTATCCCATTGGTGGCTGTACTGGTCTACGCCTTGCTTTCTCATCTCACAATATCGTTAGGAACAATTATTTCGAGAATTACAGGTGTCATATATTGATCACGGGAGCGGACCACAATATCGTCGCGGGTAACACGCTCTATCGTTCATGGGATCATGTTGAACTCTCTGAAGAATACCGAAATGCAGGCATGATCCTTTTTAATTCTCAAAAAAATACCATAATAAATAACGATATCTCCAATATCTCAGGTTCGGGCATAAGGTTGTTCGGTAGATCTACAGAAAATCTGATGAGGGCTAACAAGATGGAAGATGTCGGTCGTTCTGGATTTGAAGTCTTATTCGGATCAGATAGGAACGAGGTCATCAATAATGAAGTGGTCGAAAGCACCCGTGGCGTGATCTTAGGTCAAGTGGATGATAATTTACTATACAACAACATAATTTTGGATATAGGTTCTGAGCCATTTGACAACGGTGCGAATCATTGGGTTTACGAGGGGACTGGAAATTACTGGGGTGAAGATGAGATCGTGATACCTCCAAATGGTGAGGATTATTCGCCTTTAGAAGAAAAACCAGAGATATCAAAGGTCGAAGAGCCGGAGATCGATTATGTTATCCCGGGGATCGAGTTTATAGAAAGCTTGATAATTGAAGATACTCAGGTATGGGAAGAGGATCTTGTGATAGACCGGCCTATCAAAATCAGGGAAGGTGGTGAGTTGGAGATCAGAGACACAAAAGTAGAGGTGATGGATCTGATAGAAGTTGAGCAAGGCGGTAGTCTTGTGTTGAGAAATGTGGAAATGAGAGTTGTAAATCAGGGTCTTATGAATCTTATCATAGTTCATGACGAAGGGACGCTTGAGATATATGATAGCAAACTGAGTGCTAGAGGGCAGGATATCATTATCCGAGAAGGTGGTTCGCTCCGTGTAGAGGAAAGTGAACTGATAGGTATGGGACACTGGGATGGTGGAGCCGCACTTGATCTAGGTAATGACGGTGCAGTGATAGTTAACAATACTATCAAAGATGGTTTTGTCGGCATACTCATCGAAAATTCAAACGACCACACGATAATTAACAATGAGATATCTAACAGTGCAACTGGTATCCTCTTATTCGAGATTTCGGAAGGAGATAATATCGTCAGGGAAAATAAGTTTTCCAATATGATATATGCCGGGATATTCATCCAGTCACATCCTCACTATACTCTCGAGAACAATTCATACGTAAACATCTGGGGGAACGATATATGCGGTTGGGGCGTCGGGATTTTAGAAGATGACAACGGAGGAGATGATACCGGAGGAGATACACATACAGATTATGGTGGCTTTGTCTTACTAATTGGAATCGCTATAACAGCTATCTCTTTAGGAGTTTATAAGTGGAAGAAGAGAAATTGATCTGTCTTATAGTAGTCTCTTTGATGATCAGGATTGTTTTCTTCGATCCTCGTTTGTACTGCTGACACTGCTATATGGATTATTGTGTCTAAGATCGGTATCAACTTTTCAACATCCCTAAAACACTAACCTGAGAGATATCATAAAATCTTCTCACGAGTTGACTAGATGGGAACGATGATGTGTATATGAGCTCATTTTGTGTTATCATGGTTGGTTTTTTTCATTTCGGTTCATCAGGCGGGATTGTACGATCGTTATTGCTTGATTTGGAGGGGCTTATGAACTTCTAGAATTTCATCTAAAGGCATTTCAAACAAGTTGTGAAAGACCAATCGGTGTATAGCTACTATAGCTATAAAACTAGTTTTTGTTCGTGGCGGTTAAGGATTATCAAAGACGGTTGACAGAAAAAGATAATTCGATCACTGGAGTTGCGAAAAACTGCAGTGTTTGATAATGTTGAGGTGTGAGATCCCTCAAAGGTCTTATTCAAAAGGTTCTAAGTGTTTCACTTTTTATCTTCATTCAACACACTCTGTGTGATTTAAAATGTATTCAACCAGTTTAAAAACTTGGGTCGAAGGATTGCTATCAGGCGAGTATAATTCATTATTCCTTTCATCTTGGTGGATTTCATTCAATTTCTTTGCATAAGATATTGCTCTATCTCTTTTATCTTCTATTTCGTAAAAAATATCTTCATTTTTCGAGTAGTCAGTAAGATATTTTTTCAGATTTTCGATGGTATCGCTGCAGCTCAATTTTGTCTGTCGTAGTTCAAAATGCAGTAAGAACCATATCTCGAAACAAGGCTTGGAAAGAGCAATGTTGATACCACTTTTTTTAGCCTTTTCTACAGCTCTTTGTATACTATCTTCGTTCTCGTCCACATCGAAAACACACCAAACTTCATCGTCTTCATCCGGTTCGATCCCGTGTTTATATATCTGCCTTTTTGCATAATTTACGAGTCCTTCAGGATCGGTTTTGGATGTGTTCGGAGTCTCTATCATAAGTCCACAGCCTCTTTTACGATAATTACCAAAATACTTTTTTTCAGTTTTTTCGCCTTCAGAGACGATAACTAGTACACTCCTGGGTTCTCTAAGATCGACCAGTCTAGTCATGGTATTTCAACCCCCTTCTTTGAGGATCTTTTTATCTCCTATGAAGGGGATCGCCCCATATCTTCCCACCAGGTATCCTTTCTCTATATCTTTATCTTTTCTAGGGCTGAATTCTATCAGAGAGTAAAGGTCGGTGGAACCTGTTTTTGGGTCCATCTCTGTTAACCAGATCTGATCTCTTCGGAATAGGTCTTGGTCTAAAAGGTTAGTGTTATGGGTAGTGAATATGAGTTGAGCTCCGTTAGGGTTTTCTTCAGGATCGTGGAAAAGTTCGACTATAAATTTGTTAAGTGAATGATGGAGTTTTGTATCTAACTCGTCTAACACTAGAACGTCTCCGTTTTCTAATGCAGTGATTATAGGTCCTATCAATGAGAAAAAACGCTTCGTACCTTCTGATTCCAAGAAAAAGGGTAAAATTCCCTCAACATCTTCTAACTCGTGTACTGTTTGGATCTCCATAGTTTTCAATTCCCCATCTGAAATGCCCAATTTTTTGATCTCGGGCGGTAAATCCTTTATCTTTTCTATGGGGACTGTTTTGATATATCCTTTTATATCTGATATACCAAAATCAGCCACATTCAATGCTTTTTTGATCCTTTTTTTGAAGGTTTCGTTGTTATCAAGTTTTTTGAAAGTAAATTCCGTGAGATGAGGACTCTCTTTAGGTCCGATCCCGTTCAATGTCTTGTCGAACCAATCAAAAACTTTCGAGGTTTTGTCGTAGTTGAATTGGGTTGAACTTGAAAGGTATAGAACGTTCTTACGTGTTCTCTCTTTTATGATCTGCTGTTCTTCCTTATCTTTGTTGAACTTGAACTCGTCGGTGTTTTGTCTTTCGAATATCTGTGATTTTCTTCCTTTAGGGTAATAATACAGATATTCTTCCGTTACTTTTTTTTCGGTGTAAGATACGCCGTAGTTGTATTTTATGCCGTCATGGATGAAGGTTATATCGAATATTGTTGGAGTGTTAACACATCCTTTATCGAACTGGAAGGGTTCATGAGGTAGTTCATCCCCTTTTTGATTATTGTGAGAACTTTTCACCAACTTTTTTAGCCTCATCAAGGCATCTAATACATTGCTTTTTCCAGAAGAGTTAGCACCGTATAATGCCGCAGTCTTCAAAAGAAGATAATCTTTATCCGCTCGATCTTTGAAATCGATCAGATTGTAGTCTAGATCATGTATATTGGTGGCTGATTCCATGCTCAAGGTCTGTTTCTCCTTCAAAGATTTAAAGTTTTCAACACTAAATTCTATCAACATGTTTTCCCTCATTTGTTATTAATTTCTGTAATTTGTGAATATATCACAATTATAGCATGTTGTTATGTTTTATTTAAGTTTTTGTGTCAAACATTTTTACGATTCAAGCTTTCCTTAGTGATCCCCGATTTTTTTCTTGTGACCTATATCTAGCATTTCATGTAAATACATCGAGATAAAATAGGTGATAATGAGGGGGCTAGATGAGGAGAGAAGCCCTAATGATCAACGTTCTGATATAAAAAATCCGAATAAATCTGAGCACAAAGCTGCTCAAGATAACAGGGCTGATCAATCATATCCGAAAAAATGACAAGTGGAAAACCTTGTCAAAACCCATTTTTATTTTTCAGATGAAAACATCTTAAATCCCACTAAGGGAGGAGGCGGTGTAATTATGATAGATGGTGGGTGTGGAAGGGTGAGATCCCTCGAAGGTCTGATCAGGTTTAATTATATAAAATAAATTATTTATCCGTGTATCAACTTCTCAAATAGTTCATCATCCATCCAAAATCCTTTTTCCCTCAATTCGATCATTATTTTTTCTAGGTTTTGTATCTTGTTCTCGTCTGAAGCTCGGTCTAAGAGTCCTAATGTTCCCATGACCTTGATTCCATGTGTACGTGCTGTTCTTCTCCCCGAAAGGTCGTCGATGAGTAAAAGGTCCGCATCTAGATCTTTTGCCAACAGTATCGCTTCGCTCTCACCCTCATCTAGGTACTCCATCAGGAACTCTTTTGCTGTATCTTTTTTTACTTCTTTCTTTTTTATCCAGCTAGAAGTTTTTATCTCTTTACTCCCGGGTAGGTCTTCTTCGCTCGAAGTCAATTCTTGATACACTGCCTCGGGGATGTAGATCTCGTTAAAAAATACCTTCAAAATTTCTATCTGGTTTATGCGGGATAGATGTATCAATGGGCCTGAATCACTGACAATGATCATCACTCAAGCCTCTTCCAAGTCTCTCTGTCCTTTTCGAGTTCATCAGAATCATAGTTAAGAGGTATGTTCCTTTCCTTGAGAAGAGCCATCATCTCTATCTTTTTCAACCCGAGGATCTCCGCCGCCTTTCCCAACGAGATCACACCTTCTCGGTATAGTTCTATGATGAAACTTCTAGTTACTGTTTTGGATAGCCCTCTTTCATCTGTTTTGCAGATGTTCAAGATAGACCTGGGTAGTTCGATCTTTGTCTTTACGGTGTCCATGGGTTTTACCTATTATTGATATCTATTTGATGTTTATTTAAGTTTTCGCAAAGATAACATGGTTTTTATGATATTGGTAAGAGCTATAGATTGTACTCCATTCTAGATAAAGTGCTGAGAACAAAGTTGAAGTATCAACTAGAACTTTTTTTGTATTCTTCATATTTTCTATCCCTGACCTTCTCTAGTCTTTCCAGTTCTTCTTCTTGATCTAGATCTTCGGTCACCTCTCTCATGAGGACTATCGCCTCTAGGATGTAACTTTTCCTCACTTTATCTCTGATAGCTTCGCTCTTGTTAGGATATTTTCCCTCTTTGACTTCCTTCTCTATCCTTTTCAGATCTTCGGGAGGAAAACCCACCTGTACTTTTTCCATTAGACTACACCTGTACTACATATGTACGGCTTTTCTATTGGTATGTTTTGTTGGAACACGGGAGGATGCCTCAAAGGTCTTATCTAGTTTTCTCAATATCCAGTTTCATTTTAGAAAGTAAGGTGACAGAGAAAATCATCATAAATCTTTCAAACTAGCTCTATCGTCTTTCAATAGATCTAACAGCTTCTTTGGAGTAAGAGATATCACGCCTTCGATATCGAACTCTTTCTTTGCGAGGAATATTTTTTCGCCGGGTAGATAATCCGTTCGATCCAAAAACTTCCGAACGTCCGATTCCGAAACATTTTCGCTCCATTTCACTTCACCAGAGACTAGAACATCGTCGTCATGAGTGATGATGAAATCGGTATCGAATTCGCTCGAATAGTGATATTCGTATTTACCATCGTAAAGTTCCGCGAAAAGATCACCGCAGTACCTCTCTATATGTTTAGGGATATTCTCTTCGATGACTTTCTTTATCCTTTTGTCAGAGATGTCTTCCTCAAAAAAATTGTATTTTTCGTCGAGCAGGTAACCGAGTTCCATTATCGGTGATTTTATGGTGTATCGGTAGCCCTTCTTATGGTGTAGAGGGATCCTGCTCACAAGGTCCATGGACATCATGTTCTTGAAATATGGCCTGATGTTGCTCGGGTCTGGCTGATCTATCAGACCTCGTGAATGAAGTAAGTCGGCTATCTCTTTAAGTTTCCATCGACCTAGAGCGAGTGATCGTATTATCCCTTCATAGACTTCAGATAATGTTCTTTCTTCTTCTAGGAATATCTCTCTAGTCAATGAAGGTATGGTTTGTTTCGAAAAGAATAAAATATCTTCTAAACTTGTTTTCCCTTCCTTAAAATACTGAAAAGTCCAGGGGTCTCTAAGATAGGGTGAGAGTTCGAACCCCTCGTTCGGATCGATGTGAGTTCCTAGTTCCTTGAAAACGTTAACTGGTGAGATCAGGGAAAGCTTGAATTCCGATACAAGTCCCAGGATGGGTGAGTTTGGAGATAGTATATCTTTCATGACGTGGAAAGAAGAACCGGTCAGGATCAACCTGCCCTTCGGGTGGAAAGATTGAACATGATCTAGAAATTCATTGGGTAGCCTTTGAAATTCATCCACGACTACGGTTTTTTCATCTTTGAGTGCGGATCTCAACCTCTCTAAAAAAAGCTCAAATGAATCTATGTTAGTTATGGAGTCGTCTTCAGCTATGATCCCTCCTCCACGCTTGACTATGAAGTAAAGATCGTGGTCGATGAAGTTCTTCACTAAGAAAGTCTTGCCCACTTTCCTTCTGCCATAGATCAACGTGTAATTGGACAGGTCATCCAATTTTTCCGCATATCTTCGGGTAACTACTATTATGGTAACCACCATTATGGTAACAGTTATTACTCTATTTAAGATTTTTGTGATCTATAAGCGAGCATACAGACAAAGGATGGCAGCGGTCGAGGTGTGCCCGACTCCATGCCTTAAGAAAATCATCTCGTATCTCATAAAATTTTTAACCGGATACATCATCACCTACCATCATGAAAAGATGCGAGATATGCGGGAAACCGACGACCAGCCACAAAATAGATGATTATTACGTTTGCCACACCTGTTGGTCCGAAGATCCCGAAAAAGTGGACGAATTGAAGGAACAGACCAAAAAAGAAGAGGAAGAAAAAGAAAAAACGGAAGACACGATAGAAGGACTGAAAAACCTCATCAAGAAGAGGAAAGAAGAAGTAGAAGAAGAGAAAACGGAAGAAGAGATGAAAGAAGAACTGAAGAAGGCCATGGAGAAGAGGAAACAGGAAGAAGAAGAGTTTGCAGAGAGATCGGGTGGAAAAGACACCGCAGAGCGGATATCCAACAAGCTCGAGGACGTGGACTCAAAAAAAGAACTGTATTCCGTTTTTGAGGAATACCAGAAAGAGATGAAAGATTCGTTAAAAAAGAGTCCTAAAGGGCGCTTGTTCAGATATTTAGAAGGAAAACTCTGTAAGAAGATATCCGATATCTTGTTCGAATTCTCCCAGGAGGAGGGCTGGCCCTTTGTCATGGAACTCATCGAAACTTACGGTCTTGAAAGAGAAGGAGTGATAGACAGCGTACCTATTGAAGAAGTGGTGAGCAGGATGATCCTCCTGACCAGAACGGAAGAAGGCGTGGAGAACATACCGGTCAAGGCTCTAGATTATCTAGCTACGTTCTGTGATGCCCCGGATATGGAGTGGGAAATGTCGTTCTCGCTCGGATGGGGATTCGATCATCCCGAATTCGATTTTGAAGACCTCATCGAAGAGAAGATCCAGATGAACGAAGGCATCTGGGCATCGGGCGTATTGGAAAGAGCCTTCTATGCAGATCAGAGAAAGGCGGCTCCTATCCTTATAGAGTTTCTGAAGAGAGATGATATATCCCACAAAGATAAGATGACACTTATCCAAGCCATCACTTTCTTCACGGATGAAGGATGGCCCAGGATGGAGACTTCGCCGAGATACTGGGATTGGAAAGAAGAGATAGGTTACGAGAGCTTCGAGTGGGACGAGGAAGTGGAACGATCCTTGAAAGAAGTGATCGAGGAGGAATTGGCCGATTATATCGAGAGAGAACAGTCAAAGGATTTAGATATGATGGCGAAATCTCATAAAGCCATCCCCGTCCACGAATGCGACTTTTCGGAGGATTGGTCCTTTATCGATCTCCAGCTATGAGGAAGATGTTGGAGAGGAAAGTCTCACAGACGATCCTCTTTATCACCGCCAAGATTAAATTTGAGTTCAGTCGTGGCTGACTTTAATGAAATCTTTCCAGCGAAAAGAGAGGATAAGATGAAGGATCTGAAGTATGAACCAAAGGAGATAGAGGAAAAGACAGGTAGGATCTACGAAGAGATATTGGAAAACGCATTCCTCATAGATCGACCGAACTTTGAGAGAATCTGTCCAAAAGACATGAGCACGCTCTTTTCTCTCTATGATAAAGAATTCTTCGATGGATTCTTTCAGAAGAAAGATGAGTATGAGTTCCAGTTTCGCCTATCAAAGAGGATGACCAAAGCGGCGGGGAACACAAAGTTCAACAACGATCGTGATGTTTTCATCATTTCGCTCTCCATACCGCTTCTTTTCCAGACGTTCAGCGAGATCGATAGGGACGTTAACGTGTCAACGGGATAACCTGTACAGATAGGTTGGAAGCAGCCATGCATGTATTCGAGCACGAGCTCATCCACGTTATCGAATGTATACACTTCGGGGATACGAGCCACAATCAGCCGCGGTTCAAACGCCTAGCGCAAAACATATTCGGGCACACCGAGATAACGCACCAGATGGTGACGCAGGAAGAAAGGGCTGAAAAGGTATACAATCTGAGAGTGGGCGACGAGGTTGTCTTCAGATATGATGGTAAGATGCACAAAGGATTCATAACCCGCATAACCAAACGGGCTACGGTCATGGCTAGAGATCCCAACGGTGGTTTTGAAGATGAGAGTGGAAACCGCTTCAAAAAATATTACATCCCTTTACCGCAGCTGACACGTCTCGAAGAGTGATGAATGGCCACCTTCACAGCCCGGCCTTATCGAACTCGTCCTGGCAGGCCGGAAGGTTGTCGAAATCTTCTCTTATATCCTCGATCAGATCATCCCATCCTTCTTCGTAGATATCCCTGACCTTCACCAGATATTCTGCCGCTCTGTGATAGTTCTTTCTACCCCGTCTGCTGATCAAATCGTATACCCTATCCAGGTAAAAATCGACGGCCCGCTCGGGCTTTTCTTCCCCCCCGGCTTCGACGATCTTTTCTTTCAACCGATTACAGTTTCCAAATTTTTTACTCTCTTCATATCTTTCGGCATACTCCCATGCCTTCTCTAGTACGTCTTCCTGGAGATATATTTCAGCTACGATGTCAAATTTTTCTTTGTCCTTCAATTCGTCGATCAATTTTGATCTATATTCCTTACCCTTACCGAGCTCTTCAGCGCAACGGACCACTTGTCCGAACTTAGAAGAGCCGGGTCTTGATTTAAAAAGCTCGATCTCCATCACTAGAGCGCTTTCGAAGTCCCCGTTTCTCTTATCGAACTCTACGAGCCATTCTTTCAGCCTCTTATCCCCGTCTACTTCAATAAAATCGGAGACGAGTTCTCTGGCCTCTTCTCCATATCCGCGTTCACAAAGCTGGTCCGCTATCCTCTTTATATCAAGAGAACCGTCGATCTTCCGTGCTCTCTCCACGGCTTCATCTTTTTGCCCGATCTCGAGAAAAGTGAGCGCCTCGATTTTTGGAAGTTTGATTTCAAATTCCTCCAGCTTTTCGAGAAAATCCTCTGTACTTCCGTCTAGTTCGCAAAGTTCAAGAAGTAGCGTCCCGTATCTGTTCTTTCTCCACTTTGACTCAAACGAGCCTTTAAGAGCCTCGATCACCTTCTTCCGCAGTCTTTCCCTGTCCTCGGGAGCGGTCGATTTCAACAATGCCCTTCTAGACCCGTTCATGATCTCGATCCCGCCGAAATCTATATCCCACTCGATCACCCAGAAAAGGGCATCTACAATTTCTCTGCGCATCTCCGTTTTTTCATGACTTGCTTTCAAGCATTCGATCAGCCCGTCGATGGCGTTATCGATGGTTCCATATATCTCTCCGCTTTCGTGCCCGTATATCAGTCTATAAAGATCAAGAGTTTCTTTGACGACCGCCTCAAATATCGCCTCCGCTTCCCCGAGCTCCTTTTTTTCTAGATGTTTTCTACCCTTTTTCACTA
>PUNG01000071.1 GCA_003551675.1 Thermoplasmata archaeon | reverse complement strand
TGTATATCTCTGGATCCTTCACGTTCGCCTGCTCTTTGAACTCTTCCGGAGGCTCGTATAAGTCTTTGTCCTCCAATCGAGATTCTATCTTAGCTTCTTCATCTGCCATATTTAACACCTTTTTGATCTCTAAATTAATGGAACAAATGGTGCCCGACTATATAGGTATTTTTGTTACCGTCAGGCAGATGAACTTTAAAGAAGAGGTTTCAGGGCTGCCATAGGGGTTCACCCATGGGCAGCACCGTCTTTTGAGACATGGTGTTCAACAGGACCGCCGCGGCGCCGTAAAATGAAAAGAGGGCCACCGCTAAGAGTGAGATGCCCACGGGTATCGCCGAGGTATCCATCATTATATGCATCACCAGGGTTATTATGGCCACATCTATGCCCACCAATATGATGAACAAGACTTTATTCGTCATCAAGGTCGCAACTGTAAGTATGATGCTGAAAAACAAGAAACCTATCAGACCGTGTGCATAGTGGGTCATATCGACTTCCACCCATCCAAAGGTGTTGAACAGAATGGTGAGAGAAACGGAGTACCAAAGCATGGCGTACGTGGTGAACGCGGTCGCTCCGAATATGTTATCCCTTTTGAAGTCCATTATCCCCGCTATCAGCTGGGCGGTGGCTCCTAAAAATAAAGTCCACGGTATCATGAGAGATTGATCACTGGCGGATGCCCATCCCATGTCGGTAAATCCTAAAACCAGCGCCGCAATGGCCAAACCGATGAGACCTAAACTGGCGGGTTCGGCTACAGGTTGAGGAAGTTCTTCAACAGATATCTTTGAAGGTTTATCGCTTTCCATGAAGCTGGTGTATGTGCTTGTGGTATTTATTATTTATTTTCACATCTATGACCCGTTAAAACATCTCATTGAAAGGTAAAACATTTAACTGTCCTTTACATTCCTTCTTTTTATAGAACCTTCTTAAGGATAGGAGTTGTGTCCATGAGCGAAGAAAAGATGAGATTTGCATTTTATTGGGCGGCGAGCTGCGGCGGATGCGAGATAGCGGTATTGGATATAGACGAGAAGATATTGGATGTGGTGGAACACGCCGATATACTCTTCTGGCCCGTGGCTTTAGATACGAAGTATAAAGACGTGGAGGAGATGGAGGATAACTACATCGACGTCTGCTTCTTCAACGGAGCCATAAGGACCTCAGAGCAGGAAGAGATCGCTGAACTGTTGAGAGAAAGATCAAAATTTTTGATCGCATTTGGAGCTTGTTCCTGCCACGGTGGGATCCCTGGTCTAGCGAACATGGCCGACAAAGAAGAGATATTCGATGCAGCCTATAAAAACAATCCCTCCGTGGACAACCAAGAGGGAAAAGTACCTAAAACCGAAGTTCAAGTTGAAGAAGGTAAATTGACCCTTCCCGAATTTTACGATACCGTGCAAAGCTTAGATCAAGTCGTCGATGTAGATTACTACATGCCAGGGTGCCCTCCTCCAACTGAGGTTATATTGAACGGAGTCACGGCGATATTTGAAGGAAAAATACCTGAAAAAGGCGCCGTATTAGCACCGGAAAAAACGGTCTGCGACGAGTGTGAATACGAGAAGAGCGAGAAAAAGATAAAAGAGGTGAAACGGATCTTAGATGTGAAAGAAGTCGAAGACAAGTGTCTCCTCGAACAGGGGCTCATATGCATGGGACCCGCTACCCGTGGAGGATGCGAGGCGAGATGCTTGGACGCAAACATGGCTTGTACCGGTTGTGGAGGAGAACCTCCCAATTCCATGGACCAGGGCGCAAAGATGATATCCGCACTGGCATCCATACTGGGTATAGAAGGAGAAGAAGATATGACGGAGGAAGAAGTGGACGAACTCATAGATCAGGTCGTGGATATAACAGGGACCTTTTATAAGTACAGCTTACCGGTTTCTCTGCTGAAAAGAAAGGTGATGGAAAGATGAAGAAGATAGAGATAGATCCCGTAACACGTTTAGAAGGGCACGGAAAGATCGATATTTTTTTGAACGACGAAGGTGAAGTAGAAAACGCTTATCTCCAGATACCTGAATTGAGGGGTTTCGAGCGTTTCTGCGAAGGAAGAAGAGCGGAGGACATGCCCCAGATAACTTCGCGTATATGCGGAGTCTGTCCCGTTTCACATCACTTCGCATCCACGAAGGCCCTTGACGACGCTTTCGACGTGGAGCCCACTCCCGTTGCGAAGAAGTTGAGAGAACTGATGTACTGCGGCTACATATTATACGATCATACGCTTCACTTTTATTACCTGGGAGGACCGGATTTCGTTGTGGGTCCGGACGCACCCAGGGAAAAGAGAAACATCTTGGGTGTCATAGAAGAAGTGGGCGAGGATATAAGCAAAGAGGTCATAAAACATCGTGCCTACGGGCAGAAGATCACCTCCATCTTGGGAGGTAAGGCGACACATCCCGTCTGTGGAGTGCCCGGCGGCGTGTCCAAGTCCTTATCCGAAGACGAAGTACAAGAGATAGAAGAGATGATAGACTCGTGTATAGGATTTGCTGAATTCAGCCTGGACCTCTTCAACGACGTGGTTTTAGAAAATGAAGATTACGTGGAGATGATCAAGAGCGACCCCTATTCTCTGAACACTTACAACATGGGACTCGTGGACGAGAAAAACCGGTTGAACTTCTATGATGGAAAGATAAGAGTGACGGACCAAGATGCGGAGGAAGTCATGAAGTTCCATGTGAGCGACTACGCTGAAAGGATAAAAGAGCATGTTGAAGAATGGACGTATATGATGTACCCTTACCTGAAAAAGATCGGTTGGAACGGCATAACGGATGGAAAAGAGAGCGGCATCTACAGGGTGGGTCCTCTGGGCAGGATGAACGTATCCCAAGGCATGGCGACCCCCAAGGCCAACGAAGAACAAGAGAGGATGTTTGAAACGTTGGGCAGACCTGTGAATTCCACTCTAGCTTACCATTGGGCGAGGCTCATCGAACTTCTTTATGCGGGGGAAAGAGCTAAAGAATTGATACAGGAACCGGATATAACCTCGAAGGAGGTAAGAAACGAACCCGGAGAACCCGGAGAGGGGATCGGCGTAGTAGAAGCCGCCAGGGGAACGTTGATACACCATTATGATCTAAACGAAAAGGGGCTTGTAGATAAAGCCAATCTCATAGTGGCTACGACCAACAATGCCGGTGCCATAACCATGTCCGTAAAAAAAGCGGCGGAAGGTGTGATCAAAGATGGTAAAGTAGACGAAGGGATATTGAACAAAGTGGAGATGGCTTTTAGAGCCTACGACCCGTGCTTCGCCTGCGCCACTCATACCGCACCCGGAAACATGCCCCTAAAAGTGGATCTATTCGATGCGGAGGAAAGACTGATAGATTCCTTTGAAAGAGAGTGAAAAATACTTCACTCTTACTTTTTCATCCCATCTACCACTTTTTCTATCTCGTCTAGGACTTCTTTATCTGCGATGGTGGACGGTACACTGTATTCAACGTCGTTGGCTATCTCGCTCATGGTACCCCTTAAGATCTTTCCGGACCTTGTTTTCGGTAGTCTGTCCACTATCATGGCCTTTTTGAAAGAAGCTATGGGACCCACTTCGCTTCTCACCAGCTGGATCACCTCGGATACGATCTCGTCTTCGGTCTGATCGACACCTGATTTTAAGACCAAAAATCCTATGGGGACTTCTCCTTTAAGATCGTCGTTCATGCCGATCACGGCACACTCCGCCACGGCATCGTGGTTCAAAACCGCCTCTTCCATACTTCCGGTGGAAAGTCGGTGACCCGCGACGTTGATTATGTCGTCTACACGTCCCATTATGAACACGTAGCCATCTTCGTCCACGTAACCTGCGTCCCCTGTAAAATAGTATCCGGGGTAGAGCTCCATGTACGATTCCTCGAACCTTTTATCGTTATTCCAGAGTGTTATAAAAGTCCCGGGCGGAAGTGGGATCTTTATCGCTATGACCCCGTTCTCTCCAGGAGGCATCTCTTCCCCCGTACCGGGGTCCAATATCCTCAAGTCGTGCCCCGGCATGGGTTTGGTAGCCGATCCGGGTTTTATGGGAAACTGTTCCAACCCTCTGAAGTTGCCAACGATGGACCAACCGGTTTCGGTCTGCCACCAATGATCGATAACAGGAACTCCCAAGAGGTCCTTTGACCATTCATACGTATCGGGGTCGGTCCTTTCGCCTGCAAGGAATAAACTGTCTAAACAGGAAACGTCGTATCCTTCGAAGTACTCTCCATCGGGGTCCTCCCTTTTTATCGCTCTTATGGCCGTGGGCGCGGTGAAGAGCACCTTCACGTTGTGCTCTGAGATCACTCTCCAAAAAGCCCCTGGATCGGGTGTGCGCACCGGTTTGCCTTCGTACATTATGGTGGTCGCACCTGCCAGTAAAGGGGCGTAAACTATGTAGGAATGTCCAACTACCCAGCCAACGTCGGAAGCGGCCCAATACACGTCTCCGGCTTCTATCCCGTAGATATATTTCATGCTCCATTTTAGAGCCACCGCGTGGCCGCCGTTGTCTCTGACCACTCCTTTGGGTGTTCCGGTCGTACCTGAAGTATATAATATGTACAAGGGATCTGTGGCGTTCACTGGAACGCAGGGAGCGGGTTCAGCCTTTTTTTCCATCTCCTCCCAATCGTGATCTCTACCTTCTTTCAGTTCGGCCTCGCACTGTTCACGCTGGTAGACCACACAACTTTCCGGTTTATTATCTGAAAGTTCGATGGCCTTATCCAAGAGAGGTTTGTACTCGATTATCTTTTTACCTTCTATACCACAAGATGCTGAAAGTATCACCTTGGGCTCGGCGTCTTCTATCCTGATGGCTAGTTCTTTGGCGGCAAAACCTCCGAACACGACGGAGTGTATCGCTCCGATCCTTGCGCAGGCGAGCATGCTCATCAGAGCCTCCGGTATCATGGGCATGTATATGACCACGGTATCTCCCTTCTGGACCCCCAGTTCTTTTAGAACACCGGCTATCTTCGATACCCTCTCTTTCAACTCGTTGAAAGTATATTTCTCTATTGTGTCGGTGACCGGGCTGTCGTAGATAACAGCGTTCTGATCTCCTCTACCCTTCTCGATATGGGCATCGACTGCGTTGTAACACGTGTTCAAGCTGCCTCCTTCGAACCATCTGTAGAAAGGCATATTCGACGTATCTAATACCTTATCCCATCTTTCGTACCACTCTATATCTTTCGCAGCTCTGCTCCAGAAACTCTCTGGGTCCTCTAGTGATTTTTCATACATCTTTTTGTATTCTTCCATAGATAATGCACCTCTTGATCTCGATCTTTTTGAGTCACAATCGTTTCATAAAATAAACACTTTACGCAAACCATCTTACTTCAACGGGCTGGGACCGAGTTCCTTTAAGGTCCCTACGAAGTCGGTGACCACGTCCGCGAACTTCTGACCTTCGGAGGCCGATATGTATTCGAATCTCACTCTGTCGGAGTCGACGTTAAAGTCCGTTAGAAGCTTTTTGAGCAGTATCATCTTCCTGTTGGTCTTGTAGTTACCGGACTGGTAGTGGCAATCTCCTGGATGACATCCCGCCACCAGCACGCCGTCTATACCCTCGTTCAAAGCCTCGAGTATAAAGACAGGGTCCACTCTTCCGGAACACATGACCCTTATGGATCTAACATTTTCAGGATATTTTAACCGTGACGTTCCAGCCAGGTCGGCGCCCGCATAAGAGCACCAGTTGCATAGAAAAGCCACAACGGTGGGCTCGAAATCGTCCTTCATCTGCTCGCCTCCTTTGCACAGGCACCTAAAGCTTCGATCATGGCGAGTATCTGTCCGTCTTTGAAACCTTTTTGTTCTATGGCTCCCGAAGGGCAGGCGGCTACGCAAGTTCCGCAGCCCTGGCAGAGTCCTTCGCTTATCTCCGCGTGTTTTTCTTCGAAGTCGTCGATCATCTCCTCTACGGACTCTATAGCGTTGTAGGGGCACACGGATATACATGTTTTACAATCGGAACACAGTCCTTCATCCACCACGGCTATGTTAGCTTCCGCCTCCAGCTCCGGCTCGGACAGTATCGTGGCTGCACGGGCTGCAGCCGCTTGGGCCTGGTATATACTTTCAGAGATGAACTTGGGTGAATGACAGCTCCCGGCTAAGAACACTCCCTTGGTAGAAAAATCCACCGGCCGGAGTTTGACGTGCGCCTCAAGGAAAAATCCGTCCTGATTCACAGGAACTTTCAACTGCTTCGTTATCTCTCGAGTCCCTTCCTGAGGGTCCATACCGCTGGATAGTATAAGTCTGTCGGCATCTATCTCTATGTCTTCCTGGATCATGGGTTCGTGCAGCTTTACGGTCATCTTTTCACCGAGCTCTATCTCCGGTTTTTCGTCCACTTCGTATTGGATGAACAACACTCCCTTCTCTCTGGCCTCCTTGTAATATTTTTCGAAAAAACCATAGGTCATCATGTCTCTATACAGTATATAAACTTCGGACCTGGGATTCAATTCCTTTATCTTCAAAGCGTTCTTCAGAGCGTTCATGCAGCAGACGCGAGAGCAGTAATCTCTATCGTCTTCCCTTGACTCGACGCACTGGATCATCACGAAAGTCTCTCCTTCGGCGATGTCCTCTTCACTCAGTGTAGAAAGTTCTTCTTCCAATTCCAGTTGAGTCATGACCCGCTGGTCTTCATGGTAGTGGTAAGAAGAAGGAACGTGCTCACGACTCCCGGTAGCGACTATGACGGCGCCCACCACGTGTTCTTCGTCGTTGGAAAGCGTGACTTCGTAGTTGCCCACGTGACCCGATATGTCATCGATAAAGGTCCCCGACCTAACTTCTATGTTTTCATGTTCCATCACACGTGAGCCGAGATCGGATACGAACTCTTCGGCGTTCATGTCGTCAAAGGTGTACCGTATCTCATTGAGTTTTCCTCCCAGTTCGTCCTCCTTTTCCACTAGAAGCGTTTCGTAACCCTGCTCGGCGAGAGAAAGCGCAGATGTCATCCCCGCTACTCCTCCGCCTATCACCATGGCTGACTGATCGATATCTATCTTGGTCTTCGTTATCTGCTCCAAGAGTCTAGATTTTGCCACTGACATAGATATAAGTTCCTCGGCCTTCTCCGTTGCCTTTTCATCGTCGAGATGGACCCATGAACAGTGCTCTCTTATGTTGGTCATCTCTAAAAGGTGAGGGTTCAATCCCGCTTCCTCGAGACAGCTTCTGAAAAGTGGTTCGTGAGTCCTGGGAGTACATGCGGCGACCACCACCCTGTTCAGCCCTTCTTTCTTGATTATATCTACTATCCTTTCCTGTGCGTCCTCTGAGCAGGTGTAAAGATTTTGTTCCGCATACTCCACATCATCAAGACCTTCGGCAAACTCAACGACACTGGGAACCTTGACGTAGTTCGCGATGTTTATACCGCAGTTACAAACGAAAACTCCTATCCTCGGCTCTTCGCTGGATACGTCTTTCTGCGGATGTTCGGGCAAAGGCTCTACCAACGTTCCTTTGGAATCTTTCAAGAGCGCCGCGGCCTGCCCTGCCGCTGCGGAAGCCTGCATGACCGATTCAGGGATCGCCTGCGGCTCTACCACGCTTCCCGCCATGAACATACCCGGCTTGACCAGTTTCACAGGCTCTCTAGGATCTGAAAGGGGGAAGCCGAATTCGCTGACCTCTACTCCCATATCTTTCAGTACCTTGGACCTGTCGCTCTTCATGCAGAGACCTATGGAAAGAACCACCATGTCGAAGGTTTCTTCGTGGTAGTCCCCTCCTATATCCTCATAATTTATGGTGAGATCACCCGATCTCTTCTCGAATATCTCAGATATCCTGGACCTGACATACCGGATATCGTGTTCTTCTTTCGCTCTTTCGATGTATCTGTCGAAGTCCTTACCGAAGGACCTCACGTCGATGTAAAATATAGTAGCATCTATATCCGATTCGTGCTCCTTGGCTATGATCGCTTCTTTGGTGGTGTACATACAACACATGGAAGAGCAGAACTCCTGGTCTATGTTGCGATCTCTGGACCCGACGCACTGGATCCAGGCGATCTTTTTAGCGTGCTCTTTGTCTCCAGGCCTGAGTATCTCACCTTCGTAGGGCCCGGAAGCCGAAAGTATCCTCTCGAATTCAAGAGATGTGATAACGTTCGGGAATCTATCATATCCTAATTCTTTCTTTATCTTCGGATCGAAGGGAGCCGAACCGAAGGCGAATATGACGGCTCCTACATCCAGCGTGACTTCTTTTTCCTCTTGTTCGTGGCTTATCGCTTCGGTTTTGCACACTTCCGTACATTTTCCACAGTCCACGCAGCCGTTGTACCCTGGTGCACCTTTTTTATCTACAACGTATGCGTTGGGGATGGCCTGGGGATAGGGTTTGTATGCGGCCTTTCTCATCACCAATCCCTGCTCGAACTCCGACGGTATCTCTATGGGGCAGATCTCCTCACAGTTTCCACACGAGGTACATCTCTCGATATCGACGTACCTTGGTTCCTGAAGTACCTTGACTTTAAAATCCCCAGCTTTTCCTTCTATGTCCTTCACCTGGGACTGGGCCATTATCTCTATATTCGGATGCCTGGAGCAGTCCACCAATTTCGGCGATAATATACACATGGAACAGTCATTGGTGGGAAAAGTTTTGTCCAGCATGGCCATGACACCGCCTATGGTGGGCGACTTCTCCACCAGGTACACTTTGAATCCTATATCCGCCAAGTCCAAAGCGGACTGTACACCGGCTATGCCGGCACCTACCACCGCTACGGCACCAGTTGTTTTTTCATCGGACATCTTCGTGATCCTCCTTTGAATATCCTTCATCAACAGCTATCTCTCTTATCGCGTACATGAGCTTCGGTATCTCCACCCCTTGCGGGCACTGTTCGAAACATCGATTATGGGTCGAACAGATCTCCACGAACTTGTTAGAATATACTTTATCTTTCATACCCAGCAGTGTAGTTTTGATCACCTTTCTGGGCGAATAAAGAGGATCCAACTCCCTTTCCGGACACCCGGCGGTACATGTTCCGCACGAGAAACAGCTGTAGATACCCTCTCCCTGTTCCGTCTCGGCAAGCTCGTACTTGAACGATGGATCCATACTTTTCTTTAACTTTTTACCGGTTTTATCTTCTATCATCTCGTCCTTCAAACGCTCATCCCTTATCTGATTCATGAGTCCCTTGACGTCAACTTCCTGGGGGCACTTTTCGAGACAGCGATGATGTGACGAACATATCCATATGAACTCCGACGAAAGAACCTCTTCTCTAAGACCCAGCAGTGCCTTTCTTATCACGTTTCTCGCATTCCATGCCTCATCCACGTCCATCTCAGGGCACCTGGCGGTACAACTTCCACAGGCGAAGCACTTCAGTATGCCTTCTCCTCCTTCCTGCTCCGCTATCTCGAACTTGAAATTCGAATCGAGTTCTTTCGTGTCTATGGCTTCCATCTATCTTTCCTCCACATCTTCGAATTCTTCCTCACGATACACCACGAGAGGCAGTTCTTCTTCTGGATCATCACCGGGTTCGTATTCGAACAACTCCTGTGCATTATCGGCTAAGCCGGTGATCACATCCATGAGAGGTATGTCGGATGGACAGGCCTGCTCGCAGAGTCCACATCCCACACATGAGAGCATCATGTGATTGAACCTCGTCAGTTGAAACAATAATGAGTCAGTCGGTGTTTTGTACGCTCCTTTACCCTCTACTTTTTTCATGTACTTATCGCCTTCTAGATCGAATATCGAACTCTCGAATATACACTCGTTACAGTAGCAGACCGGACAGACCTTCATGCAGTTGTGGCAATTCACACAGGTATCGAAGAATTCCAGTAACTTATCGGGCCCTTCTATTTCCGATCTCTCTTGTATGAAGGCTTTCCTGTTCTCCTCTTTTTCATCCCTAATATCTTGAACCGCTTTCTCTCTTACTTCCTCTCCTTCGCTTTCGTCCATCCCAAGAGCGGAAACTATCTCGGCTCCTTTCTCCGTCTTCGCATCCAAAAATAAATTTTTGTCCGTATCGGCTCCAAAGGTACCGATGACCAGGTCGGCATTTTTCGGTACCGGGTCTTTGCAGTTAAGGCAAGCCGTCCTTAGATCGTCTTCACTTTCGTTCTTCAGAACGGCCTCCGTTATATCTTGGTCCTGGCCCTGATAGGTATCCATGGAAAGGGTCCCGGAACAGTCCACTCCTATAAGTATGATATTTTCAAGGTCGGCTTGATTCAGTTTGACCAACTCCGTCAAAGCCCTGAGTTCGCAGGAGCGAAGAACCACGGCAAGGGTCTTTTTTGGAGGTTTTACCTTGGTCACTTTTGAGACCACCGTCCCCGTCGATACGGGAAGTAGGGGAGCGAAAACATTGGTTGAGAGTTTTTCAGGATGGGATATCATGGTGGGAAAAGCGGACTTGCCCGAAGGCGTCTCCGTCATGGCTATGACCGCATCCACTTCACCTTCGGTCAGGAGTTCTTTCAAAAAGTTGTTAACCGTCATCGGGGCATCTTCCTCTACTTTTAGTTCATATATCATCTTAACACCTCTTAAAGATTCCATCTCTCCTTCATGGGGTTGGGCCCCATCTTTTTCGTTTCTTCCACTATCTCCTGGACCGTATCGGCGAACTCCTGGCCTTCCGAAGCGGAGATCCACTTCAACCATATCCTATCCGGTTCCATCCCAAGGGTCGTAAGTATGTTCTTGAGTAAAGCCATCTTACGCCTAGCCTTGTAATTACCGTCAATGTAGTGACAGTCTCCGGGGTGGCATCCTCCTATAAGGATTGCGTCGGCACCATCCAAGAGTGCCCTGTTGATATATACCGGATCCACGGAACCAGAGCACATCACTCGGATAACCCTTATGTTAGGAGGGTACTGTATACGACTGGTACCCGCTAGATCGGCCCCCGCATAGGAGCACCAATTACATAAGAGTCCGACTATCTTGGGTTCGAATTCTTCGTCCGCATTCTCAACTTCTTCGCTCATATTTTCACTCCTTATCTAATACATTCATCTATCATAGACATGATCTGTTTTTTAGTGAACGACTTCTGCTCGGCGGTACCGCTGGGACAGACGGCAGAACATGCCCCGCATCCCTGGCACAGTATCTCGTTCACCACGACTATCCTTTCATCTTCCTGGAATTCTATGGCCTCGTATGGGCATACGCCTACGCACAACTGACAGCCGGCACACTTTCTTTTGGAAACCTCCGCGATGTTTCCCGAGGTCTCCAGATGATCTCTGGAAAGTATGGTGGCCGCCTTCGCCGCGGCGCCTTGAGCCTGGGCTATGGATTCATCCATGAACCTGGGACTGTGGGCTAAACCGCACAAGTATATGCCGTCGGCGGAGAATTCAACCGGCCGAAGTTTCATGTGCGCTTCAGAATAGAAACCATCTGCGTTAAGAGGCACTTTGAGCTGCTGGGCCAGTTCGTTATTATCTTTGGGGACTATACCCGTACTCAAAAACAACTTATCGGGATGGAGTACCACCTCTCTCTGCAATATCAGGTCTTTAGTGGTCACGGTTATCTCTCCATCCTTCACACTCACCTCCGGCTCCTGGTCTTCCTGGAACCTTATGAAGAACACTCCCAAATCCCTGGCTTTTTTATAAAGAAGATCTTCCTTGAAACCGTACGTCCTTATATCCCTATACAGCACGTAAACGGCGGCATCTTCGTTCATCTCCTTGATCTTGATGGCATTCTTCAAAGCGTTAGAACAGCATACCCTGGAACAATAAGGATTTTCATCATTCCTGGAACCCACACACTGTATCATCACCGCTTCGTCTATATCCTTGATGTGATGGGCTCCGGATGCGATATCTTTTTCCAGGTCCTTTTGGCTCATTATGTTGTCGCTCTCGTCGTAACGGTATTCAGTGGTGGGTTCATATTCTTCTGCACCTGTGGCGACCACAACGACTCCGTGCTCGATGGTCTCTGAAGAATCACCGTTCCTTACGGTGGATGTGAAATTACCCACATACCCTTCGATCTCTTCTAACTCCGCATCCAGATAAAGCTCGATATTATGATTGTCCATGGTTTTAGAGATAGTATCTTGTAGTAATCTTTGAGGATCTTCGTCACGCAGACCTATATGAACGTCTTTGGAAAGGCCGCCGAGCTCCTCTTCTTTCTCCACCAGATGGACCTTGAAGTCCTGATCGGCAAGAGAAAGCGCGGACGACATGCCTGATAAACCTCCACCTATCACCAGGGCTTCCTTTATAACTGGGAATTTTTCATGCGGCACCGGTCTCATCTCGTTGACCCTAGATACTCCCATGGCCACGCATTCTTTCGCCTTTTCGGTGGCCCTCTCGGGATGTTCTCTGTGTACCCATGAGTTTTGATCCCTCATGTTTACAAGTTCGAACAGGTGTGGGTTGAGACCTGCTTCTTTTAGAGTGTCCTGAAATAGAGGCTCGTGGGTTCTAGGGGTGCACGAGGCGACTACTATCCTGTTGAGGCCGAGTTCCTCTATCTTTTCTTTGATACGCTCTAATGAGTCCTGAGAACAGGCGAACGTTTCATCATCCACATATGCCACATAAGGCAGCGTTCTAACGTGATCGGCAACTTCGGGTATATCGATGACACCGCCTATATTGATACCGCAGTGACACAGGAACACGCCGGTCCTTGGAAATTCGTTGCTGACGTCCCTCTCTCGTGGATATTCCTTTTCCACCACCTCGGTGCCCCTCGCCTCCCGGATATCACTTGCAGCCTTGGCTGCAGCCGCAGACGCTTCGATGACACTCTCAGGTATATCTTTAGGTTCGGTGATGGACCCAGAAACGTATACGCCTGGCTTGGAAGTTTCTACACCGTAGTATGGATCCACATCTACGAAACCGTATCCGTCTAGATTAACATCGACCGCAGACGCTAGATCCTTCATGGATTCACAGGGCTGGAGACCCACAGAAAGTACTATCATATCGTACGATTCCGAGGTCACGGTACCATCATCCTCTATATATCTGACTATCAGCTCGCCGCTATCTTTGTTACGCTCCACCCGTGGTACTCTAGACCTTCGGAAGACTACTCCATACTCGTCCTCCGCCCTCTCATAATACTTTTCAAAGTCCTTGCCGAAGGTCCTCATGTCCATGAAGTATATGTGAGTATCGAGTCCTGGAAGATGCTCTTTGGCTATGACGGCTTCCTTTATAGAATACATACAGCAGACTGACGAGCAATAAAGATGATCGCAACTTTCATCCCTGGATCCCACGCATTGAAGCCACGCTATCTTCTTGGGCTCTTCTCCGTCGGAGAGGCGCTTGATGTGTCCTTTGAAGGGGCCCGAAGCCGATAACATCCTTTCGAATTCGATACTGGTAAGAACATCGGGGTAGATCCCATAACCAAGGCTGTCTCCTCTTGGAGGTTCGTAGGTGTCCGAACCGGGAGAGAGTATGACTGAACCGACTTCGATGATCTCTTTTTCTTCTTCCATCTCGTGGTCTATGGCAGCTTTCTGGCAGTGTTCCACGCACTGGAAGCACTCGCAGCATCCACCACAGCTCATGCATCTTTCCGCTTCTTTCAACAACTGCTCCGATGAATAGGTGCTCTCCATCTCTTGGAAGCTTTTCATCCTTTTTTCTTCACTGATGATCTCCGGCTCCTCCCTATCTTCGGGTATCCTCAATACGTGATCCGGTATATCCGCTCCTTCTTCTTCCACGGGTTCTCTACCCTCTCTAAGGTCCTCGTTGTTGAGGTATCGGTCTATGGATTCCGCGGCCTGGTGACCGGCCCCTATGGCCTCCACGGCGGAAGCCGGTCCTGTCACCGCATCACCACCGGCAAAAACGTTCTCAGATGAAGTTTGATAAGTGATGGGATCAGCCTTTATTGTATCCCAATCCGATCCTATATCGGAACCGTCAAGGGAATCTTTGTCTACCTCCTGGCCTATGGCAAATATAACAAGGTCACACGGTATATCGGATACTTCGCCTTCCAAGGCCACGGGTCTTCTTCTTCCACTCTCGTCGAGCTCGCCGAGCTCCATCTTTTGGCATTTCAGACAGGGACTAGAAGACTCGTCTTCCACCATCTTCATGGGCGATGCCAATATCTCGAAGTCGACCCCCTCTTCTTTGGCCTGTTCTATCTCTTCCTCGTGGGCGGGCATCTGTTCCTGTGTCCTTCTATACACGACGGTAACGTCTCCTCCCAACCTCTCCGCGGTCCTCGCACAGTCCATGGCCACGTTCCCTCCACCTATCACAAGGACCTTTTTGTCCTCTATCTCTTCTTTGGATAAATCTTCCGAGTTGGCCCGGTACAAGAAATCTATACCTTGAACCACGCATTCTGGAGAACAACTTTCGAACTCTATCTCCTTCGATCTCCAGCAGCCTATGGCCAGATACACCGAAAGGAACCCTTGTTCTTCCAGATCTTCGACTGTGAAATCCTCTCCCAGCTTTTTACCGTATTCTATCTTTATGTTACCGTTCTCTATCAACTGCTCTATCTCCTTCACTAGATAATCGTTGGGAAGTCTATAAGATGGAACACCGTAGTAAAGCATACCTCCTGCATTTTCTTCAGCTTCGAAAACGGTGACGTCGTAACCCATCTCAGAAAGATCGTGTGCCGCGGTCAGACCCGAAGGACCCGCACCTACAACGGCCACCTTTCTTTGATTTCCCCTCTTCTCCGCTTCGCTCCAGTCTTCGATCTCGGCATAATTTTTCTCACGTTCCCTCAAAGCGGCCTCCACCTCTTCAGGATTTTCGTAGGCCCAGTCGGCGATGTACCTTCTGATCCTAGCAATGGAAACGGGTTCGTCTATATCCTTTCGGTTACACTCGTTCTCACAGGGGTGATAACACACTCGACCCATGGAACCGGGCAGTGGAACTTGTTCTTTTATGAGGTTATAGGCCTCGGCATATCTTTTCTGGGCGGCCAACGTTATGAAAGCCTGAGCGTTGAGCCCCGCGGGGCATTCGATCCTGCAGGGCGCCCTTTCTTCTTTTTTATCTATACTGAATATGTTGGGTACCGCCTGTGGAAAGGGCTGAAAGATCGCCTTTCTATCTCCGATACCTTCTTCGAAATCCGCAGGCATCTCCACCGGGCAGTATTCTATACAATCTCCACAGCCGTTGCATTCCTCCGGATCAACGAATCTGGGAGCTTTTTTCAATTCAACTTTAAAATTTCCAGGACCACCCTCTACCGATCTAACTTCCGCATTGGTTATTATATCGATATTACTGTGACGGCCAGTATTAACAAGCTTTGGGGCGAGGATACACATGGAACAGTCATTGGTGGGAAAAGTCTTGTCCAGCTGGGTCATCTTTCCACCTATTGACAATCCCTTATCCACCAGATAAACTTTAAAACCGGAATCGGCAAGATCGATGGATGATTGTATACCGGAGATACCTCCGCCTACCACCATCACCGAGCCTTTGACGTCGGTCTTTTCCACTTCTTTAGATGTAGTCGCCATATCAAGCCACCTCGTCTATCATCCTGATTATCTGTTTTTTTGTAAGGTTCTTGTGTATGCACGCGTTGGAAGGACATGCGGCTATACACGCTCCGCAGCCGGCACAGAGTATCTCGTCGACCTCCGCTATCCCCGTGACTTCGTTGAGCTCTCTAGCCGAATAAGGGCATACGTCTACGCACACACCACACCCGACACAAAGATCGGTATCGACCCAAGCGATCATGGGATCGTTCTCGAGTCGGCTCTTGTTGAGTATGCCCATGGCACGGGATGCAGCTCCGCTGGCCTGGGCTACCGTATCAGGTATATCCTTCGGGCCCTGACAGCACCCGGCGATGAAGACACCTGACTTCACGGTGTCCATGGGTTTCAACTTAGGATGTTCCTCCAGGAAGAATCCATCCGTCCCCTGAGAGATCCTCAGTTTACGGGCCAACTCTTCCGCCCCCTCGCTGGGGACCAGAGCCGGAACCAGGATTATCATATCTGATTCGATCTCGAGCAGTTTATCCGTCAACGTATCGAATATGTTGAACGAGAGCTTATGGTCCGGGTCGACTTTTATCTCCGAAGGTCTGCCCCTAAGTATAGTTATGTCCGTCCCTCTGATACGGCGGTAAAATTCTTCGTAACCCTTCCCGAAAGAACGTATATCTGTATAACACAGGTTGATATCCACCTCGTCGCCCATATGTTCTTTTATGAGATAAGCGTGTTTTAGCGCACCCATACACCCGATCCTACAGCAGTAAGTTTGTTTTTCCTCGTCCCTGGATCCCACGCATAGGATGAAACTTATACTCTCTATATCTTCTCCATCGGACAATTTGGTTATCTTACCCTCGGTAGGGCCGGAAGAATCGACTATCCTCTCGAATTCAAGATTGGTGATTATGTCTTCAGACCGCCCGTAACCGTACTCGTACAGTTCGTCCGGATCCAAAAGGTCATATCCCGTCGCTACGATGATGCTGCCTACGTTGATCTCGACTATCTCATCTTCCTGTTCGTGGTCGATGGCACCGATTTCACAAGCTTCTAAACAGGGAGGCTCCTCACCGCACTTACCGGTTTTCAAGTATATACAGCTTTCAGGATCTATGGTGTACTTCAGCGGTACCGCCTGTGGGAACGGCGTATAGATAGAACTCCTATCACCCAATTTCATGTCGAATCCATCCGGTACCTTATCTTTCATCCTGCAGGCTTCCGCACACAGGCCGCAGCCGGTACATTCGTTCCAATCCACGTAGGTCGATTTCTTTCTAACTTTGACCGTAAAATCCCCGACCGCGCCGTCCACCTCTTCTACTTCAGAGTAAGTGAGCAGTTCTATGTTCGGGTGACGGGCGACGTCCATCATCTTCGGGGTCAATATACATGAAGAACAGTCTAAGGTAGGGAAAGTCTTATCGAGTTGAGCCATCTTTCCTCCTATGCTGGGCTCCCTCTCCACCAGGTAAACCTTTTTACCCTGATCCGCTATATCTAACGCAGCTTGTATACCCGCTATACCTCCTCCTATCACGAGCGCTTCTTGAACCACGTCGATCTCGGACTGTTCCAATGATTCTAAAAACAAAGCCTTCTCTACAGCCACGTTCACCAGCTCTTGGGCCTTCTTCGTCGCCTTTTCTTCATCACCTTTATGCACCCAAGAACAGTGCTCCCTTATATTCGCCATCTCCAAACAGTAAGGATTCATCCCTTCATCGTCGATCACCGATCTAAAAGTCGGTTCGTGCATACGTGGTGAACAAGAGGCCACCACGACGCTGTCCAATCCGTGTTCTTTGATACAGTCTTTTATCAGTTTTCCCCCCGGGTCCGAACACATGTACTTGTAATCCTTCGCTACGACCACGCCGTCTAACCCCTGGGCGTAGGCGACGACTTCTTCGACATCCACCACATCCGCTATATTACTTCCACAGTGACAGACGAATACTCCTACTCTGTTCATTCTTCCACCTCTAAGTGTTCGATCTTATGGATAGGACTCAAGTTGAGTTCTATACCTAGGTCCGAAGGCGAGATCCCCATGGCGATCCCCAATAGTTGAGTGTAATACAGAACCGGCAGCTCTAAAGAGGCACCTACCGTGGCAGCCGCGTCTTCCTGTTTCGAGTCGAACATGCGTTGTCCCCAAGGGCACATGGTGGCCATACCATGAAATCCACGTTCCTGGACGGCCTCCAACTTTTGCCCCGTTTTCGTCAGGGCCGATTCGGGTTCGTTGACCATCACATGAGCACCGCAGCAGTCCAGTTTTTCTACGTAATCTTCCGAGTCCATACCTATGGCTCTGAGCAGCGACTCCATCTTCTGTGGATCTTCCGAGTCGTCCGGCCTTTCTAAACCGTTGGGTCGTATCAGATGACAGCCGTAGTGTGCTGCTATATTGGTCCCTTCCAATGGTTTTTCCACTTCTTCTTTTATCTTCTCCACACCTACAACGTCGTGGAGCAGGTCTAAAACATGATACAACTTCACGTTACCTTGGTATCTCATATCTTCATCCGCCAGGTGCGAGTTCACTTTTTCTCTCAACTCTTGGTTCTCATCCAGTACCGCCATGGTTCTTGTGAGTGCCTGATGGCAGTATGGGCACGGAGCGAGTATATCCAGGTCCTGTTTCTCCGCCAAAGCTAGGTTTCTAGCAGATAGGTACATGGTCAGAGACATGTTTATATTTCTGAGGGGAGCTCCACAACACGTGGGACCCTGGATGTCTTTTAACTCTACTCCCAACTTGGGAAAGACTTCTCTGATAGAGAGTTCGTAGGCATACTGTTCAGTAGGTATCAAACATCCTAAATATAATCCTAATTCCATGTGATCACCTCAACTTCTCCTGTGCCACTTTCATGAGCGTCTGCTGCAGTTTCGCCAACTCCTCCTGACTGGGCTTTGGGCACTCTGGCAGACCGGTATCCTCTCTGTTCACGCCCTCATTTTTGTGATCCCTTACCTCCTTGGGTTTCTGTATCATACCCGAGGATAGAACGGATTGAAGCATGTTCGAAATACCTGAATCTATCTGTTTTCCCGAGGATACGGATAGATTTTTCAGGGCGAACAAAACATCAACGGGCGCTAGGTCTTGTGGGCACCTTTCTTTACACTTCAAGCAAGTCAAGCATGTCCAGATGACGTCGGAGTCCTTCAATTCTTCTATGAATCCGGATTTAGCCAATGCCATCACTTTGCTGGGCTCTAGTTCCAAAAGGATAAAAGCTTCACAGCCGGAAGTACACTTTCCGCACTGATAACAAAAGCTCGGGACATCCTCTTTCAAACCGTTAAGAACCTCGTTTATATCTTCCTTCGCTTCTTCCTCTGGCTTAGCCATGGAAGTCAAGTCTGTTATGCTCATTTTCATCGACCTATCTACTTTTTAATAGAACTGTATAGGGTATCAAAAGAAAGGTAGGATGGACCCAACAGATCATTCGCCCTTGAAATCGGGCTTTCTTTTATCGAGGAACGCTTCCATTCCTTCCTTTTGGTCCCGGGTTGAGAACAAATCGGAGAATCCTTTTTTCTCCTTCTCAAGTCCTTCTAGCAGTGTAGTATCTCTGCCCTTATTGATAGCTTTTTTGGCGTTTTTCACTGCGAGAGGGCCTTTTTTGGTTATCTCTTCCGCCAATTCAACGGACCGGTCCATCACGTCTCCGTCCACAACTTCTTGAACCAGACCTATGTCTCCGGCGGTCTCAGCGTCGATGATCTTTCCAGTGTATATGAGTTCTTTGGCTTTTCCCGGCCCTATAGCTCTTGACAATCTTTGAGTGCCGCCAAAACCAGGGATAACCCCTAAGTTAACTTCGGGTTGACCGAATTTTGCATCGGTGGAAGCTATCCTGATGTCACATGCCAGGGCTACCTCCGTACCTCCGCCCAGAGCGAAGCCGTTTATCGCCGCTATCACCGGCGTTTGAAGATAGTCTATCATGTTCAATACTTCCTGCCCGAGTTCACAGTATCCTTCGGCTTCCTCTCTGTTCATGCCTTTCATCTCGTCTATATCCGCACCGGCGACGAAGGCTCGGCCCTTTCCCGTGATCACGACCGCTCTTAGATCCTCTTCATCTTCAAGCTCCGTGAGCGTTTTCTTTAACTCATTTAAAAGATCGGTGCACAGAACGTTCATGGGCGGGTTGTTAAGAGTGATCACAGCCAGGTCTTCTTTTTTTTCTAGATCGACCATATCCATGTTATCCACTCCTCATCAATAGTCGTAGAATCCCTTTCCGCTCTTCCTACCTAACTCTCCGGCTCTAACCTTCTTTTTTAGGAGGGGACACGGTCTATACTTCGAATCGTTGAACTCTTCGTAAAGCACTTCCATTATATGGAGAACGGTATCCAGACCGATCAAGTCGCCCAACTGCAGCGGACCCATGGGATGGTTCATACCCAGTTTCATCACTTTATCTATGTCTTCGGCCTCTGCTACGCCGTTCTGGAGGCAGTAGACGGCCTCGTTTATCATGGGGATCAAGACGCGGTTGGAAACAAAACCGGGTGAATCGTTGACTTCTACAGGTTTTTTCCCCAGGTCCTCCGCCAATGATATTATGGTATCCGTGGTTTCGTCCGATGTGGTCAAAGCACGTATGACTTCTACAAGCGCCATTATCGGAACGGGATTCATGAAGTGCATACCTATGAATTTTTCAGGTCTGTTCACTATGCCCGCCATCTTGGTTATCGGGATGGTGGACGTGTTTGAGGCTAGTATCGTATCGGGACCACACAGTTCGTCAAGCTCCTGGAACACCTGCTTCTTCACCTCGAATTCCTCCACAACCGCTTCTATGATCAGGTCGCAATCGCTCAGGTCCTCCATCTCTAAGGTGGTATCGATCCTTCCCAGTATCTCCTCTTTCTCTTCTTCCGAGATCCTGTCTTTTTCTACGCCTTTAGACAACGACCTCTCTATCCCCTTCATGCCGTTATCCAAAAATTCCTGCTCGATGTCTTTCATGATCACTCGATAGCCACTGGCGGCTGAAACCTGTGCTATGCCGTGACCCATCGTTCCTGCGCCGATTATTCCTATCTTTTCTATTTCCATCTTATCTATACCTCTCTACATTTACATCTCAACGATCATGGTGACCGCGTTTCCTCCGCCGAGGCAGGCTGTAGCTAGACCTCTGCCTCCTCCTCTCTGTTTCAACGCGTGGAGAAGAGTCGTCAGTATCCTCGTGCCGCTGCATCCTATGGGATGACCCAGCGAAACCGCTCCTCCATGCACATTGAATTTATCGTCGGGTATATCGAATTCCTTCTGTACGGCTGCGGAAGCGGATGCAAAAGCCTCGTTGTGCTCTACCAAGTCTAGATCGGAGATATGGAGATCGTTCCTTTCCAAGATCGCCTTCATACCCGGTATCGGGGCTTCCATGACATTCTCGGGTTTAACACCGGATGTGTGATAATCTACTATCTTTGCCATCTGCTCGATGCCCTTCTCTTCCGCCTTCTCTTTACTCATAACGACGGTGGCGGAGGCACCGGCAGATATCTGTGATGCGTTCCCCGCAGTCGTATATCCATCTTTCTGGAAGGCGGGTGGTAACCTGCTGAGCTTTTCCAGCGAAGAATCGGGTCTGATACCCTCGTCATGGTCGAAGATGATCGGATCTCCTCTTCTTTGAGGTACTTCTATAGGCACTATCTCATCATCGAATTTCCCCTTTTCAGCGGCCTCACTGGCCAGTTGATGACTCCTGAGCGCAAATTTATCTATCTCCTCTCTAGTAAGACCAGATCTCTCCGCTATCCTGTCACCGGTTATACCCATATGAAAATCGTTAAAGTGATCCCAAAGGCCGTCGTAGACCATGGCATCAACCAATTTTCCGTCGTTCATCCTGTAACCATATCTCGCCTTTCTCAGGATGTAGGGCGCTTTATCCATATTTTCCATACCTCCGGCCACGATGGTATCGTACTCGTTGGCTTTGATACTGTTGGCGGCGTTCATGACGGTCTTGAGACCGGAGCCGCAGACCTTGTTAACGGTGACCGCACCAACTTCTACCGGTAGGTCCGCTCCCAAAGCGGCCTGACGGGCTGGATTCTGCCCCATCCCCGCCGACAATACCAGTCCCATCTGTACTTCGTCTACATCTTTTTTTTCTATGCCCGCTCTACCAACGGCCTCGTCTATGGCGATGCTACCCAGCTCAGGGGCACGCATGTTCTTCAGAGTGCCTCCGAATCTACCTATGGCCGTTCTAACGGCGGAAACTATTATTGCTTCTTTCATATATATCCCTTCTATGATTTTAAATATCTCTTCAAGCGAGGATATACAACCTTATAAAAAAGGATTATGGTGGTGCCCCAGAAATTTATCTGGGCACCGAAACTCCAACGTCCTGCGACGACGAAGACATCCGTCCACTGGAGTTATGTCTTTTTCTCTTTCACTGCCTCGATCAATTTGGGTAGTACCTCGTAAAGATCTCCCACTATACCGTAGTCGGCGGATTCGAATATCAACGCATCCTCGTCCTTATTGATAGCTAAAATTATGTCTGAGTCTCTTATCCCTGCTATATGTTGTATCTGTCCTGATATACCCACGGCGATATACAATCTTGGCTTGACTTTGTGCCCCGATAAACCGATCCAGTGTTCTTCAGGGAGCCAGTTCAGGTCCGCGGATATAGGTCTAGAACATCCTACGGCGTTCCCTTCAAAATTGTTCGCCAGTTCTTGGGCTATCTCGATGTCTTCTTTATTGTCGAAACCTCTACCACAGGAAACGATGGTCTCCGCACTTTCCACGTCCACTCCTACGCTCTCCTTCTCTTTTATATCTACTATCTTCGAAGGATAGGGTGAAACCTCTATCTCTTTCTCTATGAGCTCGCCGGATCTCTCTTCGTCTTCAGGTAGAGGATCGAACAATTTAGGAGGGACCGTAACAACAGCCGGTTTCGAATCGAATCTCTCCACGGCCAAGGCCTTTCCGCTGTAGATCACCCTTTCCGTGATGATGTCTTCGTTCTCAACGTATAGGGCGGTACACTCCGATACACAACCGGTATCTAGTTTAGATGCAACTCTAGGGGCCAGCTCCTGTCCGTTTTTATCGGCTCCCAGGAGTAGTACCTCGTCTTCACCTTCTTTCATCAACTCCACCAAGATATCGGAGTATTCCTCCGCCTTGAAGGTCTCTTGATCTGTTTTCACTACGAACACGTTGTCCGCACCGTGCCGTATATACTGGTCGGGATCATCCTCTCCGATCAACACCGCCGAGAGTTCTTCGTCTAGGCTCTCGGTGAGTTCACTGCCCTTGCTCAACAACTCCAAAGTTATATCCTTATCTTCTGAGTAAACCAAAACCATCTTATCACCCCAGCACTCCTTCTTTTGCTAGTTTCTCTACTACCTTTTCGATAGATTCGTCTAGATCGTCATGGAACACTATCTTCTTCCTCTCCATGGGCACTCCCTTGATCTCTACGGTCTCAAGGCCCGGCTGCAGATCGTCCGATACTAACGACTCTGCATCCCAAACGTCCATGGGTTTGTTCGAAGCACCCAATATGTCCATCAAGCTGGGTAACCTCGGTTCGTTTATCTCTTTGGTCACTGTAACCAATACGGGGTAAGTCGACTCTATACTCACCACTTTGCCGCCCACGTCTTTGTGGCCCACGATCTTTTCATCCTCTGCATCCAAACTCTGGGCGTAGGTTATCTGGGGTAGATCGAGTAAGGCCGCGATCCTGGGTCCCGTCTGTCCGGAAAAAAGGTCCAAAGACGCTTCACCGCACAAGATAAGGTCGTGATCGCCTATCTTCTCTATCGCCCCGGCTATGATCTTCGATACCACGTCGTAACTGGAAGAGCCGTCCCAAGGCACCATGACCGCTCTGTCGGCACCCATGGCTAACAGTTCCTTTATGTTCTCCGTAGCCTCGGAAGGACCTACGAGAAGGACGGTCAAATTTCCTCCCAACTCGTCCTTTATCTTTATACCTTCTTCCACCGCGTTTTTATCTATGTCGCTGATCTTGTCGTCCACACCTTTCAGTATCGGTTCGTTGGTTTTATCGTCTATCTTTATGTCCGATACGTCAACGATCTGCTTTGCACAGACTATTATCTCCATGTTTTTCACCTCAAAAGGTCTCTAGAGACCACCATCTTCTGTACCTCGGAAGTACCTTCGTATATCTCCGTTATCTTCGCATCACGATACAGCCGCTCTACCACGTACTCGTCGGTGTATCCATATCCTCCGTGGATCTGTATGGCTTCGTTGGCTGCATCTACGGCTAATTCCGATGCGAACAGCTTCGCCATGGCAGCATACTTAGAAACGTTTCCACCCTTATCTTCGGCCATGGCCGATCTGTAAACCAGTAATCTTGCAGCTTCGATCCTTGTGGCCATATCCGCCAGCTTCCACTGGATGGCCTGGAACTTCGAGATGGGTCTTCCGAACTGCTCTCTCTGCTGTGAGTATTCTACGGATTCTTCAAGGGCTCTCTGGGCTATACCGATGGCTTGTGCCGCTATCCCTATACGTCCTCTATCCAAAGCACTCAGAGCTATCTTATACCCGTCTCCTTCCTCTCCTAGAAGGTTCTCTTTGGGCACTTTCATGTCATCAAAGAATAATTCTGATACGTGGTTCGCGTTTATACCCATCTTGTCGTAGATGTCACCCACTTGGAAACCATCCATATCCGATTCTACCAAGAAAGCGGAGATCCCTCTGTGACCTTTTTCTTTATCCGTTTTTGCGAACACGATCAATACGCCGGCTTCGCTTCCGCTGGTGATGAACGTCTTTTGACCGTTGATCACGTAATGGTCGCCGTCCAACTCCGCAGTGGTCTCCATACTCCCCAGATCGCTACCCGCGTTGGGTTCGGTTCCGGCGAAGGCACCTATCTCCTCTCCTTTAGCCAGTATGGAAAGATATTTTTCTTTTTGTTCCTCGGTACCGTATTCTATTATGGGCCAACTCACCAGGGAGTTGTGTACCTCGGTTACAACGCCCGTAGCCGCACACTTCTTCGATATCTCTTCGATAACTATGGCAAAGCTCACGGCATCCAAACCGGCTCCTCCATATTTTTCTGGTATCATTATGCCCAAAAGCCCGAGGGGGGCCATCTTCTCCAATATCTCGGTGGGATATTTACTTTCTTTATCCAACTCGTCAGCTACTGGTTCGATCTCTTTTTCAGCGAACTCTCTTACCATATTTTCGATCATCTTTTGATTATCCGTCAATTCGAAATTCATGTGTGAGCAGTAAAGGTTACGTAAATAAAAGTTTCGAAAGGGATCATCGCTTTGAAGGTGATACATCTTCATCAAAAACCAATAACTTTATTTCACCCTTTCATAATAAAGAGTGCGATTTAACAAAAGATGTGTTGGATATGGAGCGGAAAATAAGAGTCTTGATAGCCAAACCCGGCCTAGACGGACACGATCGTGGAGCTAAGGTCGTAGCGAGAGCGTTACGTGATTCGGGTATGGAAGTTATATACACAGGTTTACATCAGACACCGGAACAGATAGTGGAAGGAGCCATACAGGAAGACGTGGACGTGATAGGACTTTCGCTACTTTCAGGAGCACACATGGTGTTATTTTCTAGAGTATTAGAACTCCTGGAAAAGAACGATGCCGAAGATATAGTGGTGATGGGAGGCGGTATAATCCCTGAAAGTGACGCGGAAGAACTCAAAGATAGAGGTATGACGAAGATCTTTGGTCCGGGTACCACCACCGAAGAGATAGTCCAGTCCGTCAAAGATAGTGTAAAAGATATCGGAGAGGAATAGATCTGATGGAGATAGTTTCTCGGGTATTATCAGGAGATAGAAGAGCCGTCGCCAAACTGATAACCATGGTGGAGAGTTTTGACCCGAGAGCGGAGCGGGCACTCTCCGAGCTTTTTCCTTCCACCGGTAATGCACATGTCATAGGTATAACCGGACCTCCCGGCTCCGGAAAAAGCACCCTGGTGGACAAACTCACCTTGAGGTTCAGGGACCAGGGAAAGAGCGTTGGTATAATCGCAGTGGATCCCACGTCTCCCTTCACCGGCGGAGCACTTTTAGGAGATAGGATCAGGATGAACGAAGTGGCCCTGGATAAAGAAGTGTTCATAAGGAGCATGGGCACCAGAGGACATCTGGGAGGATTAGCCACCACCACCCGGGACGTCATAAAAGTGTTAGACGCGTTCGGTAAGGACGTGATACTCGTGGAAACGGTGGGTGCCGGACAATCGGAGGTGGAAGTGGTAAAGACTGCACACACCATAATAATAACGGAGGTCCCGGGACTCGGTGACGATATACAGACCATCAAAGCGGGTATACTAGAGATCGGCGATATATTCGTGGTCAACAAGGCCGATCGAGAGGGTGCTGACAACACCGCCCGGGAACTAGAGACCATGTTGAGTATGAATCGATATGAAAACGGATGGAAACCCCCCATAGTAAAGACCGTCGCTAAGGAAGGAAAGAATGTAGGTGAGTTGAAAGAACACATCGATTCTCATCTAAAACATCTTAAAAAAAGCGGTGAACTCAAAAAACTCAGGAAGGAAAAAACTAGGGAGGAACTTTTTGATATATTGAGAGAAAACATAGAACTTTACATCAAAGATCACATGTGTGAAAAAAGGATAGATGATATCATAGAAAAGATAATGAGGTGCGAGATGGATCCCTACACAGCCTCAGAAAAGATATTAGAACCCATCAAAAAGGATTAGAACTGGTATCAATATACCAGCGGTTCTTCGTATTCTCCGAACACTTCTCTGAAAACGTCGGTTATCTCACCTAGAGTTGCGTAGGCCTTCGCACAGCGTAATATGGCGGGCATGGTGTTTTCGTCACCTTCGGCCACTTCTCGAAGATGGGCCAATGCCTCTTCTACCTCTTCGTTGTCCCGCTCCTCTCTGAGTCTATTCAATCTTTCTATCTGCTTCTTTTCTCCTTCCTCGTCCATCTTCAAGAGAGGGATCTCGATATCCTCTTCAAGCTCGTATTCGTTGACTCCCACGACGGTCCTATCTTTTTCGTCGATCTCTCTTTGATATCTAGCTGCGGCATCCGCTATCTCCTGTTGGAAAAATCCTTTCTTGAGGGCCGGGATCACACCGCCTAGACTATCTATCTTGTCAAAATATTTGTAGGTCTCTTCTTCCATATGATCGGTCAACCACTCTATATAGTAAGAACCTCCCAAGGGATCGATGGTGTTCGGTGCTCCACTCTCGTGGGCGATGACTTGTTGTGTCCTTAGAGCGAGACGTACCGCTTTCTTTGAAGGAAGGGCTAAAGCTTCATCCATGGAGTTGGTGTGAAGGGATTGTGTTCCTCCGAGCACCGCCGCGAGCGCTTGTATCGCCACCCGGACGAGGTTCACTTCGGGCTGCTGTGCCGTAAGAGCACAGCCCGCTGTCTGTGTGTGGAACCGCAACCACTTCGATCGGTCTTTCTTTGCGCCGAAGGTCTCTTCCATCTCCCTGGCCCATATCCTTCTAGCGGCTCTATATTTTGCGATCTCTTCAAAAAGATCGTTATGGGCATTGAAGAAGAAAGAAAGGCGTGGTGCGAATCCATCTATGTCGAGTCCTCTTTCGAGACCCCATCTCACGTATTCCAAACCGTCGGCAAGCGTGAACGCCAATTCCTGAACCGCGGTGGCGCCCGCCTCCCTTATATGATATCCCGATATGGATATAGTATTCCATTTAGGTACGTGTTTTGAACCGTATTCGAAAGTATCTACGATCAAGCGCATGGACGGCTTAGGTGGAAATATGAAGGATTTTTGAGCTATGTACTCTTTCAATATGTCGTTCTGTATGGTACCTCTCAACTCTTCCTTGGGTACACCTTTTTTCTCCGCCATGGCTATATAGAACGCCCACAGCACGGAAGCGGGACCGTTGATGGTCATAGAGGTACTCACTTCTCCCGGGTCTATGCCTTCGAATAATATCTCCATGTCCTTTAAAGAGGAAACAGCTACGCCGCATTTTCCGAATTCCCCCTCGGCCAGTGGATGATCGGTATCGTAACCATACAGAGTGGGATAATCGAACGCTATGGAAAGTCCGGTCTCGCCGTGTTCGAGAAGATATTTGAACCGTTCATTGGTCTCTTCGGCGGTGCCGAAACCTGCAAATTGTCTCATGGTCCAAAGTCTTCCTCTGTACATGGTAGGATGGACACCACGGGTGAACGGATATGAACCCGGGAACCCCAGATCTTCTTTATAATCGAAGTCTTCGAGATCGGCGGGTGTGTAAAGTCTATCTACGGGCATGGACGAAGTCGTTACGAACTCGTCTTTCCTCTCTGGTCTTTTTTCCATCATCGGTTCTAGGCGTTCCTTCTTCCACTTCTTTTTTTCTTCTTTTATCTCTTCATGATCTACCATACGATCCACCTTTTTAATACTCTATACCCTCTCTAGCCTCTATACCATCCCTGAAGGGATGTTTGACTTCGCTTATAACGGACACCAGATCCGCAGCGTCTATTATCGAAGAGGGCGCATACCTACCGGTCAAAACCACCTCGACGTGTTCAGGACGATCCTCTATCGCCTCGATGACTTTTTCCTTATCCAATAACTCGTAATCCAGGGTGATGTTCATCTCGTCCAGCACTACTATGTCGTAATCCCCCGACGAGATCACCTCCTTTGCACGCTGGAAACCTTCCTCAGCAAAATTTATGTCGACCTGAGCGGGGTTTTCTTTATCTACGAAATCCGCTCTACCGTACTGTTCTATCTCCGTGTTAGTTAACTCTCCGCAGCTCTCCAATTCACCATAGTTTATCTTCCCTTTCATGAACTGTATGATGAAAGCGCTGTGCCCCTTTCCAACGGCTCTCAGTACCAATCCTAAAGCGGCGGTGGTTTTTCCTTTGCCGTCACCGGTATAAACCTGAACCAATCCTTTCTTTTTTCCATCGTTCAAGACCGAAACACCTCTTCGTTTCTTTGAGTGAGGCATGCTTTTTTAGTTCATATGTTTTTTGGTACGAGTACCGCTCAAAAACTTGTAGACTTGTACCTTTGTACTACTGTAAGTTTGCACACTTGTATGGCTATGAAAATTTGTATAAAGAAAGGTTTATATATATGGAACGGTATTAGACTTTACCACGCCGATGAGGCGTAGGAGAGGAGAATATGAGCAGCAAAAATCAAGATGTGAGAGCGAAGTATGTAAAAACATACGAAAAAACTGGAGATCCGCAGGAGTGCAAGGATAAACTCTGTGAAAACTTTCTAAAGGACGAGATGTTGACACTAGCGGAGAGCAACGGTCTAGAAGTAAACAAAAACCAGACGAAAAAAGAGATCGCCGAAAAACTCATCGATACAGAAGTATACGAAGAGATCCTCGGGGGTTTGGATAAACCGAAGGAAAAGAGCAAGGAAAAAAAGGAGACGAGGCACGAAATAAGGCATGAACCACCAGGGTTCCACGATCTTTTGAACCCGCTGTCGGAGATGATCTCCGGATCTACTTTGGCGGGTTCTAAAAGATTGAACGAACTATGGCTGAACAGTATAGAAGACATCGAAGACAATCTAGATGATATAGTAGAACACCATATGGATCACTGGAAAGATATCGAAAAGGAGTGGGAGAGCAGGGCCAAAGAGTTTCAAGATGAGGTAAACGAGTTGAGGGAGAGTTCAGCACTACCCCAGGAAAAGACCAAAGAGTTGTCCGTTATCTGGCGCAACGTATTCAACAAGATGAGCGCCAGGGTAAAGAGGTTGAGCCGACGTACCAAAGAACGACAGGACGTTTTTTACGATATGGTAGATAAACACGTTGAAAGGGCGAGAGATACACTGGAAAAGTCCCATGATGAAAAAACCGTTCCGGCTAAGATACTAGCGCTTTCCTCGGATTTTACAAAAGATCTGAGAAGAGAGATGAAAGAGACCGTCGACGCGTATCAAACGGATCATAGGGAGATGGTTGAGATATGGGAGAACTTTGCGGGAAAAACGGAGAACATCATACAGGAGCTTCGGGAAGACCAGGAAGAAAATATCGGCGACCTTTACGACATATGGAACTCGAATATGGAGTTCGTCGGCGATAACATAAAGACGAGTTCTGAAAATTACATAGAACTGTATGAGAGCATGGTGACGGATATAGAGGATCAGGGCAGAAACATCACCAAAACTTTGTTCGATATCTCGGAGAAGTTGGAAGAGAACTACTACGATATGTTAGAGAGCTACACGAAAACGTTAGAAGACGGGTACGGTGATATGTTTTCCATGTTGAGTCTTTATGGAGATGGTCCTAAAGACATAAACGCTCTAAAAGAAAGGGTGGAGCGTTTAGAAGAAAAACTGGAGGAGGATTGAAAATATGGGTGAACAGAAGAAAGGAAAAGGTCCCTTCGATTCCATCTCGTACTTATCTAACGTGGATTTCACTAAATTCGTCGAAGAGATGGAAGAGCATCAGGAAAGATACATGGGCGACGTGAACGAGCTGATCAAACAGTCTTCTGAACTCGGCAAGGACGTGGGGAACGTTTTGGAACAGAATAAAGAACATTACGATGAATTGATGGAACTCTGGGAAGATTTTTCACAACTATCTGAAGAGATCACCAAGGATGAATTCGAAGAAGACTTCTACAAAGAATTCCAGGAACAAAACAGGGAGATAACTAACAACATAGAAGAGCTGGTAGATACTTCTCTTCAAGATGCAGAGGAACTTTACTCATCTTGGAGAAAATTATCGGAGAGTATCTTCCAGGGGATAAAAGCCGGTACGGGCCCTCATCCTGACGATATAATGGATGCCTCGGCGGATTTTCAAAAAACCGCACTGCACGTGGCACGGAGGAACATGGAAGAAGGAAACGAGTCTTTGAGAGAGTTGAGAAAAAATCTCGAAAGGATCAATGAAGAGAGCATCGAGAGGATGAAAGACAACGCCAAGACCAGTACGAAAAAACTCGACGAATTCTTCGACACATGGCAAAACAGCGTTGAAGATATGGAAGAAAAAGTCAACGAATCCATAGAAAAAACACAGAAAATCTATCTGTCCGCCTTTGAACCCTATTTTGGTCCGAGAACCGTATTCCCCTTCTTCTCTTGGTTCAAACCCAGGAAGATGAGAGAGTACGAAGAAGACTTGATGGAATTGAGGGAGAAGATAGATAAACTCGAAGATCAGATGGAAGGGTGATCCCTTCCTTTTTTTTTAAATAGGTGAGAAACATGACAAAAGAAATGGAAGAATATTTTGACGAGATGACAAAGGGTCTGATATCCGTTTGGGAGGATTTTTATGCCCAGATGGATGAACACATGGAAAGGATGCAGGAACAGAACGCTGACAACTACCAAAAGATGTTGGATGCGTGGAAGGACCACAGCCAACGGATCACGGCCGAGAAGGAGTCTTTAGAAAGTGACGTTCACACATTCAGAGACTTTACCGAAACGCTGCAGGAGTGGGTCAACGCTTCCAGTGAATTCGGTCGAATCATGGATGACTTGAGCCCGACGGACTTCTCTGGAGATTTCGACGATATGCATTCTAAGTATATGGAAAACCTGAGAGTGCTGCTGCTCAAAAACTTAGAACTTTCCTGGAAAAAACATATGGAGAAACAGAAAGAACTCTACGATCAGTGGATGGTCGACATGTGGACTAATTTGAAAGACGAAGATGATGAAACCCCCTTGGGAAGTCCCATGGACCTTCAAGACAACTGGATCGAGTTCTCTAAAGATTTTTTTGATATGTGGGAAAAGAATTTTGAAAAAGGAGAGCCTGAAGATATGTTACACGATACCCAACGAGATATGGTCCGACTCGCCTCTAAAAACATAGAGAACATATTGACCTCTGAACCTTATGCCATGTTCCAGGGTTCCTATCTCGACAACGTTTTGGACACAAAGATCACGCAAAAAGAGTTGATGGACACCTACATGGAGAGTTTGAACTTGCCTTCTAGGAACGATATACTGGAGGTCTACGAGGCCATACACGAATTGACCTCCCGGGTAAGAAAGCTAGAGAGGAAACTGGACGAGATTCCGGTAGATGTATAAGAGGAAGATAACATGGATGATCCTTTAGCACAATATCAAGAGATGACCCAGGAAGGGATAGATATTGTAGCGAGGTTTCAAAAGGGTCTCATCAAGGACTTTGAAGAGATAGATCGGGCCCTGGAACTTCTGCGCTCTCCACCGGATGTAAAAGTGGGCCAGACCCCTTGTGAAGTCATATGGGAAGGTGACATAGCCGACCTGGTTCGTTACGAAGGAAAAGATGATGAAGAAAAAAAACCACCACTTCTTTTGGTCTATGCACTCATAAACGAACCGTACATACTGGATCTTCAACCTGGCAGGTCCGTTGTGGAGTCTCTTTTAAATTCGGGTCTAGACGTTTACATGATAGATTGGAAAAAACCGGAAAAAAAATATCAGTTCGAGACCATGGACGGCTATGTGAATCATTACATAGACCTATGCGTCGACAAAGTGAGAAAGATCAGGAACAGAGAGGCTATCAACATATTGGGTTACTGTATGGGCGGTACCTTATCCGCCATATACGCATCTCTGCACCCTGAAAAAGTTCAAAGCCTTACGCTGATGGCCGCCGGCTTGGACTTTGAAAACGATCCGGGTCTACTAAAAAAGTGGGCAGAGCCCGAATACTTCGATCCTGAAAAAGTCGTGGAGGCCTTCGGCACCTGTCCCGGTGATATGCTGGATTTTTCTTACTCCGCCCTTTCACCCGTGGATAACACCGTGGGCAAACTCTTGAGCTTGGCCGATAATGCAGATGATGAAAAATTCGTCGAGATGTTCTTTAGGATGGAAAAATGGATCCACGACAGCAAAGATATACCGGGACCGACCTTCTCAAAATTCGTCAAAGACCTCTACCAGCAAAACAAACTCATGGATAACAAATTGATGGTGGGAAATGAACTCGTAGACCTGAACGATCTGAACATGCCCATACTCACCTTGGTAGGGGAATACGATACGCTGGTTCCTCCCGAGAGTTCTTTATCTTTCAACGACGCGGTGGCCAGCGAAAAAACCGAACTGATGAAGGCACCCGTGGGACATATAGGATTGTCGGTGAGTTCGAAGGTACACCCAGACCTTTGGAAGGACGTAGCTAGATGGATCAAGGATAACGATATCGAATCTCTAGAGAGTATAAAGTGGATAGGAAAGAAAAGCGCGAGCAAGTTAAGAGAAGCTTCGGTAAAAGATGTGAAAGACCTGAAGAGTGCTGATACCGAAGAGCTAGCAAAAAAAACCGGTATATCTGAGAAAAGGATAAAAAAATGGAAAGAAAGAGCATGAAGGAGGACTAATATGACAGAAGAAAAGATGGAAAAAAAACTTCATAACAAGAGAGCTCTGGTCACCGGTGCTTCTCGCGGCATCGGGAAAGAGATCGCTAACACTTTAGCCCGGCACGGAGCGGACGTGGTCGTAAATTACAACACAAGCCACGAAGATGCCAGCGAGATCGCTACATCCGTAGAATTGGCTGGAAAAGAAACTTGGGTGTACCCCGCAGATATAAGATCGTTCCAAGAAGTCGAAGAGATGAAGAAGAGCATCGAAGATAACTTTGGAACCATAGATATATTGGTAAACAACGCGGGTATCAACATCGATAAATTTTTTACCAAGATGGAAAAAAACGACTGGGAAACGGTTTTGTCCGTGAATTTGGACGGGGTGTTCAACTGCAGTAAGGTTTTTTTGGACGATCTCAGAGAGGCGGAAGGTGGTCGTATCATCAATATATCGTCTGTTGTAGGCCAGAGAGGGAATCTAGGTCAGGTGAACTACGCCTCATCAAAGGCGGGTATGATCGGTTTCACCAAAGCCCTAGCTAGAGAGTTGGTGAGAGACGAAGTCACGGTGAACGCAGTAGCTCCGGGATTCATAGCCACGGACATGGTCATGAATATACCCGAAAAAGTTCAAGAGAGTATCAAGAAAAAGATCCCCATGGGACGGTTCGGAGAAACAAAAGAAGTGGCCGAGGCCGTGGCGTTTTTAGCATCTCCCTCCGCATCTTATATAACGGGAGAAGTTTTAAAAGTCAACGGCGGTTTTTATATCTGATCTGAGAGGTGCGTCCCATGGAAAAAGATGAGGAACAAAAAAGGATAGAAGGCGATATAGAAGGTCTGACTTCAGACTGCAAACGTTTAGAAGGACTGAATGCACTGATAACAGGAGGCTCTCAGGGCATAGGAAGAAGGATAGCTCTTGAGTTCGCAAACGAAGGTGCCGATGTTGCCATCAACGATCTGAGTTCGCAGAAGGAAAAAGCGAACTTAGTGGCACAGTATATAGAAGGAGAACTGGGCCGAGATACGTGGATAGCGGAAGGAGACGTCTCGGACTTGGATGATATGAAAAAGGTGAGAGAGCAGGTGGAGGAAAATTTTGGAACCATAGATATCCTCATCAACAACGCCGGTATCAACAGAGATTCCCTTTTCTTTAAGATGGAAAAAGAGGACTGGGACAAAGTTTTATCTGTAAATTTAGACGGAGTCTTCAACACTACCAAGGCCTTTTTAGATCATGTTAGAGAGTCGGATCAAGGTAGGATAATCAATATGTCTTCGGTGATAGGCGAAAGTGGTAACATAGGACAGGCAAATTATGCTTCGTCCAAGGCGGGTATGATAGGTTTTACCAAAGCCTTGGCCAGGGAAGTCGTGAGAGACGACGTTACCGTGAATGCCGTGGCTCCCGGTTTTGTAGCTACCCGCATGGTCGAAGATATACCCGAAAAGGTCAAAGAAAAGATCATAGCTCAGATCCCGTTTGGACGTTTTGCCGAACCTAGAGAGGTGGCAAGGACCGTCTGTTTTTTAGCTTCAAACGATGCTTCATATATAACCGGTGAAGTCATACGTATGAACGGCGGATACTATATGTAATGTTGATGATAAAAAAATGATAAAATAGACTCTATACTAAGAAGAGAATGGGTTTAGAGAGAAAGAGGGCCTTTTTAGAACAAAGACCCTAATCCTTCAGCTGCTTCTTCTTTCTCTTTTTCTTCGTCTCGTTCTTCCTCTTCTTCCTCTTCTTCTTTTTCTTCCTCTTCTTCGACTTCGCCGGCTTCCGGAGCTACTGCACCACCGGATGGCATCGTGGCAAATCCTTCTTCGATTGCTTCGTCTATATCGACGTCTTCAAGGCTGGCAGTCAGTGCTTTGACTCTCGCTTCTTCAACTTCTATACCTGCAGCCTCTAAGATGCCTGTTATACCTTCGTCCGTTATCTCCTTTCCTGCCGAATGAAGCAGCATCGCGCTGTACACATATTCCATATTTTATACCTCCATTGAATAGTATTCTATATCATTCATCTTCTTCGTCCTCTTCTTTATCTTCATCTTCAGACTCATCTTCCGGTTCCTCTTCGGATTCCTCTTCGGATTCCTCTTCCGATTCATCTTCCGACTCGCCTTCGGATTCCTCTTCCGATTCCATACCCAGATCCGCTTTCAGCTCATCATCGAGAGCCTCAGCATCCAACTTGGAAGACAGCCCCATCATGCTCTGGGACGCTTTCGAAAGCATGATCTTTACGGTCTCTTCATTGATGATGTCGGCATTGACGGCTAAACTCACGGCGTCTCCATGACTCTTTCCTACCAACATCGAGATGTTCTTTTGGGTCGGGTAAGCTATCTTCAAGGATAAGGCAAATGCGGAACCCGCACAATTAGTAAGATCGTCTATGAATTCAGACGGATCGATATCCAAGTCTTTTTTCTCGTATATCACACCGTCTTCGTAAACCGACCTGAGGTCCAGACCCACGGTGATGGGATTGATCTCAAGTCGTTTGAGCATGGCAGCGAGGTCCTGACTTATGGTTTCGCCCTCTTTTACTACGACTTTATCTTTATTTATCACTACTTTCCCGCTCTTTATCGCGGCGGGTATGCCGACCTTTTGAAGGTCTCCTACTATAGGGCCGGGTTTGAACGGTGTTTCTCCGCCTTTGACCTCTATATCCTCCGGTGCGGTCTCTCCACCACTGGCCGGAGCCTTCGTTTTGGTCTTCTCCATGCGGTTGAACAATTTGAACGGATTGAGATTGGTAGAAACTAGAGCGATCTGCCCCTTTGCAAATTGGTGCAGCTCTTCCAGTTCTTCACGTTTTTCAGAAGCCCTGTTTATCGCTTTCTCTAAAAATGTATTCTTAGAAACTCTCAGATTTGCGGTGCCTCTGAGTTGAGCTCTCATCTGCTGCATCTGATAAGCTGGTATGCCCTTTATATTGACTATACCGATGACCGGTGAAGTCTCTAATAGGTTGGTGAGTTTTTTCACCTCTCTTTTTTTCCACTCTGGAATATCTTGGCTCATCTTTTATCCCTCACATGATCCTCACGGCTGGGCCCATGGTCGTTTTTACATACATGCTCTCTATATTGACTTCTCTTCTCTCGAGGTTCTGTATTATCCTTCTTATAACAGTATCCGTATTATCAGCTATATCTTCAGGGTCTTGATCCTCGGTTCCTACGGGCACATGGAAAGTCCTATTATCCCTAGACCTTACCCGCACAGTACCCTTCAAAGATGCGACCATGCTTTCCAGGTCGTCACCGGGTTTTATGGGGTTTGGCATCTTACCCTTGGGACCCAATATAAAACCAAGGTCTTTACCGATGACCGTCATCAAAGGTGGTTCTGCCAGAAAGAATTGATGATCTTCAGCCAACTTCCTAGCTTGGCTTTTATCATCGGCGAACTCCTCTATCTCCTCGGGTTCTATGACCGTGTCGGCCACATCCCTGGCTTTTAGAGCTAGTTCTCCACTTCCAAAAACGCCCACCTTGATCTCTTTACCTCTCCCATTGGGTAGCACGATCTCCTCGTCTATCCTGTTCTTGGGTTGAGAAAGATCTACATCCCTTAGGTTTACAGCTAACTCTACACTCTCAACAAAACCTCTATCCGGTGCGGTTTCTAGTGCTTTTTTAACTGCCTCTATCGTTTCGTCGTCTGCCACGTTGATAACCTCCTGTAGTAAATGCGGAACCTGAGAAAACCCAGGTGGTTTCCTCCTACAGGTATGAACCATTCACAAAGAAAGTTTGTATTTAAACATTTTGGTGCCCACCCTTTGTATCTTTTCACAGATGACCCACTGCTTCTTCAGCCTTCAAGGCACCATGATACGTGGCCACTATCTAGTCTTCAAATATATCCAGGTATTTTTGGTAACCCTCTTCCTCCATATCTTCTTTAGGTATGAATCTGAGCGAAGCGGAGTTCATACAGTATCGCTTTCCCGTGGGAGGCGGCCCGTCTTCAAAAACATGCCCGAGGTGGGAACCGGCATGTTTACTGACTACTTCTATTCTGTTATCGAAAAGACCGCTCTCTTTTCTAGTGACTATGTTTTCATCTTCTAACGGTTTACTGAAACTGGGCCATCCACACCCGGCTCTGAACTTGTCCTTGGAGCTGAAGAGTACTTCTCCGGAGACAACGTCCACGTAAATACCTTCTTCATCGTTATCCCAGTATTCGTTTCTGAAGGCGGGCTCCGTTCCTTTCTTCTGCGTGACCCGGTACTGTTCGTCCGTTAGTTTCTTCTTCAATTCTTCATCCGACGGTTTTTTGATCTTTTTATTCATAGATAGCCTCCTCTATATCTGTTCCATATCTTATACAGCAGCTCTTTTCCTTCTTCATTCAAACCGAGTTCGTTTATCGTGTCGATCCTACCTTTACCATCCACCAATCCGTTAGCTCTAGCGACCGCGGTAGAATCCACGAAGTCGTGTATGTCGGGATAGATGGACCTGAATGCTTCGTATAACCAAGAGTTCCTTCTGAGTTTGTACTTTTGATGATAGTCTTCGGCCGGGTAAAAATTCGAGTGAGCTACCATGACGGTCTTCACTTCTTTATCGAGTTTTTTCCGCAGATGCTCTTTAGATCTCATGGCATATCTCTTTTGTTCTTCATCGTGTAAAGATATCATGGATCTGTATTGGATCGTTTTTCCCATGGTAGGATCGTGATCGTTCCAAAAGATCTCGAGCAGCTCTCTATAAGTGATCTTCTCCGGGTCGTAATCCATCTGGATGGTCTCGGTATGGTCTCCTAGACTCCTGTAAGTGGGGTTTTCTTTGCTGCCCCCTGTGTATCCCACTCGTGTCCTGACCACACCGTTTTTTGAACCGAAGAGGGCGTCCGGCCCCCAGAAACATCCCATAGAGAACGTTGCGGTTTTCGTTTCTTCAGGTGCTTCTTTATCTATCGGAGGAACTTTTCCAGTGACTAATCCGTCCCCATCTTTTTTAGAGAACCAAGCTATCATCGTAAAGGTAAACTTTATGACTCTTGTTATTAACACTGTTATCCTTCTATTTATAAGTGACTAAAAAGCTTGATAATATAGTTATCACCTAGTCTTACTATGTTTGAGATTTGGATAAGGTGATCATCATGTACAAGAAAAAATTTCCCAAGATAGAGGTTAAGACGTTATCCGGGAAAAGATTGGTACTCCCGGATGACGCTGAAGGTAGAGTCGTATTGATCGGCGTGGCTTTTGTCAGAGAGGCCCAGAGTATGTTGGACTCTTGGATGGATCACTTCGAAGAACTGTGTCAGGGAAAGGAAGTTTACGAACTCCCTATCATAGAAAGCGATCTTTGGAAGATATTCTCTGGATTCATAGACAGGGGCATGAGATCCGGTATCCCGGAAGAAAAGCATGATCTCGTCGGTACTCACTACGGAGACGCGTCTGAGTTCAAGGAAAAGTTGGGTATAGTTGACACGGATCTGGGCTACGTCTTTTTGGTCGACGAAGAGGGGAACATAAAATTTAGAGGCGAAGGTCATGCGGACGAAGAAGGCAAAAAAGAGATGTTGAAACAGGTAAAGGATGTCTGCGAGCAGGGATAGCTCGTTGGATTTGTTATCTTTGTTCTGCTTATCTCAAAACTTATTTAACTTATCTTTTTTCATATACCGAGCGTTAAGATGATCTCGGTAGAAAAACTCACCAAGTATTACGGAGAAAAACCTGCGGTGAAGGACCTTACTTTCGAGGTGAAAGAAGGCGAGATATACGGCCTTCTAGGTCCCAACGGTAGCGGAAAAACCACCACCATGAGGATCCTCAGCGGCATCACCGAACCTTCCAGCGGTAGAGCGGAGGTGCGGGGTTTGGACGTGGAAGAACATCCCATCGAGGTGAAGAAGGTCGTTGGGTTCATACCCGAAAATCCGAAGATGTTCGAGAGTCTGACCACTATAGAACTCTTCAACCTGGTCGGGAGCATAAGAGGTATAGAAGAGAAGAAGCTCAGAATAAAATTGAACCGTCTAGTTCAAGCTTTCGAACTGGAAGAATACATGAACCAGTACGTGGGTTCACTCAGTTTTGGCACCAAGCAGAAAGTTTCGATAGTCTCGGCTATACTTCACGATCCCGAGGTCATCATAATGGACGAGGCCATGAATGGACTCGATCCAAAGATGGCTAAGATCTTCAGAGAGATACTTTTCAGGTTGAAAGAGAAGGGTAACTCTATGATATTTTCCACACACGTCTTACCTCTCGCGGAGATGATCTGTGATAGAGTTGGATTGATAGCCGGAGGCGAACTGATAACGGAAGGTACTGTGAAGGAGTTGAAGGAAAAGTCACACGAGAAGGACCTGGAAGACGTGTTCCTGAAACTCACGAAGAGTGAGACCGAGGTCAGCCGTGTGATCAACGCTTTAAGAGGTTCTATGTAGATGATAGATAAAAAAGATCTGGATCTAGTGATGGTCCTTTATAAAGAGATGCAGTATCGTGCAGCCGATAAGGATCCATCTATAAAAGGGGAGGAGGAACTGAAAAAGAAGATAAAGGAAGCTAGTAACGTGAAGAAAAAGATGCTGAAACAATCGTTTTTCTTCCTTCCATTCGGACTGATGCTTTCGATACCCATGTTCATGGCTGACGAGCAGGGTGTGATCGCGGCGGTCATGACCTCCGTTGCTGTGATACCTTTCGTCTTCGCTCTTTACAACACCGTGTCCCAGTGCGCTCGGTTGGATTCTCTAGGGATCTTCGAACCCTTAAAAGATCTGCCGGTCGGCCTGCATTCCAAGCAGTTGAGCCTGTTACTGTCTTTTGATCTGATACCGCTCCTCTCGTTCGCTCTACCCGCTGTGATATACCTGTTGATATTTCATCCACTCAACGGTATATTGGCAGCGGCTTGGGTGATGACGGGCTTCTTGATCGGGCACACCGTCGGATTTATAGTCTACTCGGAATTCGGTTTCAAACTCGGCAGCGGAGATAGCTCAGACCTTCTTAAGACGGTCCTGAAGGTGGTAGGTCTGGTCGTTTTCATGGGTCTATTTTTCGCATGGAATTTTCTTCAAGATCTCTTCATAGCTAGAGCCGACACGATACTCAGATACTCCGTGATATATCCCCTCTCAGCTGGAGCTATATTCGATCCGATTCAAAATTTTATCATCCTTCTCGTACATCTGGCTTTGATCATACCTCTTTATCTATACGTCGTAAAACGAGTCTGGAAAAGATTGCTGAAGAAAAAAGAGGTCTCCATAAGGAAGAAAAAAACCCATTACGACGTGTCCTCGAAGAGCGCCGTCAGTTCACTACTTGTGAAGGACTTCCAGATACTGTTCAGGAAGACCAGTTCGTTGGTCGGTTTCCTGATACCGGCCCTTATAGTGATATCTCAGGTCTTCTTTTCAGCTCAAGAGGATGGACTGACCCTACTAGAAACCAGCGGATACCTATTCATGTTGGCGGCCTTCAACTTGATGGCCATAGAATCTATACTCTCATTAGATACGATATCTGTGGATTTTCTGAAAACACTGCCCTTGAAAAAGAGGACGTACATATTGAGCAAGATTCTCTCCCTCTCCATGATATCCATCACGGTGAGCCTTGGATTGGTCGGTCTGGGTACCTACTTTGATCCAAGAACGTTGATAGCGATCCCTTACGCCTTCCTTCTACCAGTGATCTCTTCGTTTATCGGTCTATCTTATCTATTCCGGTATGAAGACGAGAGGATCGGGATACCGGACTTCAGCTTCACGAACGACTTCCTCAAATTCATCTTACTCATGATCTTGGTGGTGGCGGCCTTCGGTACTATCGCTCTTCCCCTATTGCTCCTTCCGGTCCTTTACGGCATACCGGTGAGCTATCTGATCGCGGGTTCGATGCTGCTGTATCTCTTTTTCAGGAGTAGATAAAATTTAGAGGCGAAGGTCATGCGGACTAAAAAATAGATGTTGAAACAGCTCAAGGAAACTTGAGTAAAAGCTCTGGTTCATGACCCACGAAGAGATCACTTGTACTCATGACACTCCGGGCAGTAGTAACTCTCTATATTCTTTTTGTACTCCATCTCCGTGCCGCAGGTATCGCATCTGTTTTTACCGCCGAAGATGTCCAGAGTTCGGCTCTTCTTTGAGTGTTTTTTAGAGGGTTTTGGTTCTTTTCCTATATCTTCAAAATCTATACTCTTAGAGAAGTATTTTTTCTCTAACGTGTAGATGAGGTAAGCCATGGCGAAAGCGGAGAGGAGGCTCACAAAACATATGCCGAGGGTACGGATAGAATAGCCATCATATCCTGGTAAATCATCAGCTAGAATATAATACACGATGAACGGGGTCGAGATCAAGACCAGTAGGTACAGAGTGCCTTCTTTCTTTGATGCCATTTTAGTAACTATAGGTTCCGCAGCCTTTTAGACTTTTTGTGTCTAAGTCGTTTCGATCCGCTATCGAACGAAGAAAATTTATTTATTCACGTATTGATGTATCATATGACTGAATACGCCAAAGGGATCCCACATCTGCGGGTGGATTTGAGTAATATAGGATGATCATACCCATGATGCTTCGGTATCCGGCAGAAAAAGCCGTGTAAGTCTTCTACAAGAAAAGGGCGAGGATTGCAAAAAAATATATGAAAAGGAAAACAGTGAGTGTGAACAGTATGGATGAGAAAAGATCAGTGGAAGAGACCGATCGTCCCAGGACGGTGAAAAGCATCAAAATGGATCTTTTAGATGGAGGTATCGACAGGGAGAGCGACCTGTTAGTGCATTCCTCTCTGAGTTCTATCGGTTGGGTCTGCGGTGGACCGGTGGCGGTCATCAAAGCTCTTCTTCAAACACTCTCTTCCGGCACGCTCGTGATGCCCACTTTTACAGGCGGCCATTCAGACCCGTCGAGCTGGGAAAATCCTCCCGTACCGGAGTCCTGGTGGGATACGATCAGAGAGGAGATGCCCGCCTTCGATCCTGAGATAACACCTGTGGGACGCGTCGGTAAGATACCGGAAGTATTCAGAAAATGGCCTGGAGTCAAAAGGAGCTATCATCCCGTGGTATCTTTCGCAGCCAAAGGTCCTAACGCCGATCTGATCGTCGAGGATCATCCTCTCGATCTTCCGTTCGGGAAGGATTCGCCACTTCAGCGCCTTTACGATCTGGATGCATATGTACTATTGATAGGAGTGGGTCACGATAGGAACACGTGTTTCCACCTCGGGGAGAACCTCGCGCCGGGCGCTGAAAAACGGACAGAAGGGAGTTCCGTCAAGGATAAGGGCAGGAAAGTCTGGAAAGAGTTCAAAGACATAAAATACAGGGACGACCAGTTCGAGAAGGTGGGGAAAGAATTCGAAAAAGAATGTACGGTAGAAGAGTTCAAGGTCGGATCGGCCGACTGTAAATATTTTTCGATCAAAGACGCCGTCGATCTTTCGGAGAGATGGTTCACGGAATTCAGAGGATCGGGATGAGTTAAGACGGGTCCCGTCTTCCTCTCAGTTTCTTCAGAACGTCACTCCGCACACTCGGGACATATCCCTTTCAACACTATACCATGGTCTTTTCTCTCCGGATTCCTTTCGATGTCTTCATCCTTGGGACCGATGAGCCACTCGTCTGGAACCGAATCCTCTATAGCTCTGTATGATCTGACTTCTTTCTCACATCGCAGACATCGGAAGTATTCCCTCTCCATCTCTTCATCCGTTCTTTCAGCCACGTCCTGAACGTCTCTTATCAATACAGTCGACCCTTGGGTAGCGGTGAATTCTCCCTTGATCTTCTCCCCGTCGGCATATATCGCACCGTCTCCATAGACCTCTATGGAATCCACTTCCTTCCATTCATCGTCAATACTTCCGATCAGACCCGAGTATATCCGTTTGGCTTTTCCATGGCTCCACTCTTTGACGAGATACTCGGAAGGATCGATCTCCGATGCCTCTTCTAGATCTTCTTCTTCGATCTCCATCTCACCGGGTTTTTTTCTATCAGAGAGCTCTTCGGAAGGGATAAGAAATGAAGATACCGATCCATCTTCCTCTATCACGTTCCCCGGGATATTGCCGTCTTCATCCTCGATACCGTAATATAATTTCGTCATGGAAAGTACCCGTTTTGAAGAAGTATGAAGTGTGATTAGTATCTTTTGTTATCTGGAAAATGTAGGGATCGCTGACCGAAGGTCCTTCGCAACGGTCTGTGGTGGGATCCAAAAAAGGTTAAAATCTATAAAGATAAGGATGAAAAGGTAGCACGGACAGCCTACGAACAGATCGTGTATACAAAAATCCTCTACGATCAGACACAAAGCATTTATTAATAGAAAGTTTGTTCAAAGGCCATGGGTGAAAAAAACCATCTAGCGGGTGAGAAGAGCCGGTACTTGAGACAGCATGCGGACAATCCTGTGGACTGGTATCCCTGGAATGAAGAAGCCTTTAAAAAGGCAAGGTCGGAAGACAAACCTATATTCCTTTCCATAGGTTATTCATCATGCCACTGGTGTCATGTGATGGCGCATGAATCCTTTGAAGACGAAGAAGTGGCGGAACTCATGAACCAGACCTTCGTTTCGATCAAAGTAGATAAGGAGGAAAGACCGGACGTGGACATGGTTTACATGGACGTGGCTAGAGCGATGACAGGATCCGGAGGATGGCCTCTGAATGTTGTTATAACTCCTGACAAAAAGCCGTTTTATGCAGCCACTTACATCCCGAAGGAGAGAAGATACGGTCGTATCGGCCTCAAAGAACTGATAAAGGAACTGAAAGATCGGTGGGAGAACCAGAGAGAAATAATTTTGTCTAGAAGTGAAAAAATCATCTCTTCTCTTGAAGGAAGAGAAAAGAAGTCGGGAACCATGGACAGCTCAACATCGTATAGAGCTTATACTCATCTCAAGACGACTTTCGATGAAAGATATCCTGGCTTTGGTACCGCCCCGAAGTTTCCATCCCCTCACAATCTACTGTTCCTGCTGCGTTTCTACGGATCCACGGGAGAAAGAAAAGCGTTGGAGATGGCGACGAGAACTCTAGATGCCATGAGGAACGGCGGTATCTACGACCATATAGGATACGGGTTCCATAGGTACTCTACGGACCGACGGTGGAAACTACCTCATTTTGAGAAGATGCTTTACGACCAGGCCATGTTGATCCTTGCCTATTCAGATGCTTTTAAGATCACCAGGAAGGAGAGATACAGGAAAACGGTAAAAGATACCATCCAATATGTTCTAAGAGACTTGCAGTCAAAAGAAGGCGGGTTTTTCTCTTCTGAAGACGCCGATGTCGACGGGGAAGAGGGAAAATATTACACTTGGTCCGAGGATGAAATAGATAAAATACTTGGAGGCCGGTCGAAAGGATTCAAAAAAGCTTTCAACGTTAAATCTAGAGGTAATTACCGGGAAGAATCTACTGGAAAAAAGACCGGTAAGAACGTGCTCTACTTATCTAAAGATGTTGATATAGAAGGAGTGGAGGAGATGAAGGAGCGGTTGTACCAGGAGAGGAAGAAAAGAAAACCTCCGGGTAAAGACAAGAAGATATTAACGGACTGGAACGGGTTGATGATAGCCGCCTTAGCAAGAGCTTCTAAGGTATTAGATGATAAAAGAATTTTTAAAGCGGCGAAAAAAAATCTAGAGTTCGTTCTGTCGAGATCCAAGGACGGTTCGGACTTATATCACAGGTATATACAGGGTGAAGCAGGGATACAAGGTATGTTAGACGACTACGCATATCTCGTTTGGGCACTATTGGAGATGGATAGGGCTAGTGAAAAAAGATCCTACCTTGATGAAGCCGAGGATTTATCAAGATCGATGATAGACAAGTTTTGGGATGATGAGAACGGCGGATTTTATTTTACCTCGTCGGATGAACTGCCTTTACGTAAAAAACCGGTTCGCGACGGAGCCTACCCCTCTGGAAATTCCATCGCATCACTGGACCTAGTATATCTTTCGGATATGACGGGTGAGAAGACCTTTAAAGAAAAGTATGAAAGATCCATGGATTCGTTCGCCGGAAAAGTAGATGCATCTCCGAGTCAGTATACCATGTTCTTGGCATCTTTCGAGTCTTTCATGGATCAACATCATAGGATGTAGAGTGAAATGTTTGTGGTTTAGTACGTTTAGAATTGTTTTGAAGAGTAGATCTCTATATAGCAAAAAATATATCTCTTAATAATACTTATCTCCTTCGTGATGATATGAAAGGGAAGATGTTCGGTATCGTGATGCTGGTTTTATTAACATCTACAGCTTTTTCAGGATGTGTGGTCCAAGAGACCGAAGGTGGGGCCGAGATCAAAGACATCTCGATATGGATGAAAGAGGGAACGGAAGATACCGGCGGCATGCCCAATTATCACGTCACCGTCGAATTCGAAACCGATACGGAGTTTTCTTTGACTTTAGACGGGCCTAGAGTACCAGAGGATCATACCAGAGAGATAGAGAACAGTTCAGCCACCGAAGTCGAAATGGCGATACCCCAGGCAGAAGGAGGAGAATATACCGCTGTGGCGGAGAAGGACGGCGATGTTCTCAGTGAGTACTCAAAAGTCTTCCAGTCCGCCGAGATCGAACTTTTGGATCATAAGGTAGGATACGAAGTGAATTCCGACGTCGAGGTCTTCGTGGACGAGATCAAGATCGAAAACACGGGTGACCTCCCACTGAGATTCGACGGCCCTATGGTCAATTTCACCACTGCCGATAAACAACAAGCCATGGATGCCGATATGTCTTATGAATTCATAGAGGTCGGAGAAACAGGATGGTTCTCGATCTCCAGAACCTTTAAAGGTATAGAGAAAGAGACGGATTACGAGGTCGAAGTAGAACTCAACGTCGTTCTTCCGGGACATTCCGTGTTTTTCAGCGGAACTACACCTTCAGAGTGATCTCGTCAAAACCTTTTCTTTCGATACACTATAACTGCGACCACTACAGCAAGGACCAGGAGTATAGTTGTGAATCCAGGTGTATCGTCGTCATCCTCTTCTACCGTGACGTCGATGCTTTCATCGATGTAGTCATTTACCACCAGCTCTACTTCATAGTCACCCGGTTCCCAATTATCAACATGGTCGTCTCTACTATTATCTATCACACCTGTTCCTTCCGCTTCTATAGTTTCTTCCCACTGGTGCCGTTGGTCTCCATCGTCTTCATAGACCGTCACGACCATGACTACTTCTTCGCCTAGTGGATTGTTCACTTCTGCATAGACGT
>PUNG01000083.1 GCA_003551675.1 Thermoplasmata archaeon | reverse complement strand
TAAGATTGGAGATAATAAATGAGAATTGATGGTTTTAAAGGGAAACTCCCTATATTAAGTAGTAAAGCTCTACCTGAAAATTATGCAGTAGAAGCTAAGAATTGTGATTTAAGAGGGAATTCTATTCGTCCTCTTCAACCTTATAATGCTCATAATATAGGAAGTAATTATGTAAGTAAATTATTTTTTCTATCTAATAGTGATTATTCTTCATTTAAAACTTTAGTACTTCCAGATGAGGTTTCAGCTTCTCCTACACCTACAATAAATGATGATAGGGTAGTTTTTATATTAGGAGGAGGTCCTTATTCTCCCCCTAAAAAAGCTACATTAGCTGATATTATTTCTCCTATAGAATTTATTTATACTGATGTAGAAAATCTTCGTAACTTAGGAGTACCTAGTCCTGATAGTCCTTTAATTTTACAGAAAGAAGCTACTTATACTAATTATTCTGATTTTAGAGTTTATTATGAAGGGGATATCCTTCAGATTCATGATCCATCTGGAGGGGATTATACAAATTTTTATATAATTTGTGTTGCTTCAAGTTCTATAGGCTCATGGGAAGAAACATTTAGTTGGAATAAGAATGAAACTAATTGGTGGGCTATCCCTAGATTTCATGATATCCCTATTCATTGGGGAGGTTTAGAAGAAACAGATCAAGATGTATTTTGGATATTCAATGAGTCTAGTGGTGGCGAAACTGAAATGGAACACTGGACAGTTAATACAGAAAAAGTTTTAGAAAAAGATTGGATAATTCATTATACAGATAACCATCTTTATAGAGCCAAATTTAATAATATAAACAGGAATAGACCTGATGATCCTGATTGTTGGGCATATCTGATGGATTTCACAGAGTTATGGGAGTTCCATCTTGATCCTAATGATTATCAGATAAATCTATATGATGATAGTAGAGTATATAATGCTGGAGAAATAGCTCTTATTGAAGGGGCTAGTTATGACGGTAGCCCTTTATATTGGTGGTGTGTTTGTAATAGAGCTGGAACACAAGGAGTGAATCCTATAACTAGTTTAGATGTTCATACAGGAAGATGGGGAATTATTTGTGCTTGGAGTAAGAAAGATATGAATCTCCCTTATGGGCAGACTACTCTAACAGATGAACATGGAGCTATTCTTCCAGTAGTTATAGGGGGTTCTACTGTTAATACTATTTTCCCTTATTTGACTACTTACCCTCATGGAAAGAATAATTGGTATTGTCTTTATCCTTATGTCAATGATGAAGATACTCATAGATTTGGTTTATTTCAGACTAAAAGGGAAAGCTCTAATATCAGACCATTTAATCCTGCTTTTGGAGGAGAGAATCCTTGGGAATTCTGGAAGCATAGAGATGAGATCGCCATAGACAGGTCTGAAGTTTATGACACAGTGGCTTACACCTGGACCTATGTTACAGATTGGGGAGAAGAAAGCAAGCCTGCTCCTGTCACTGAAGTTGTAGATGCCCGGATGAGTGAGATGATTAAATTCAAGACTCCTGTAAGCTCATTCCCTGATGGGCAGATTGCAGGATTCAGGGTTTACAGATTGTCCAGTGGGGAGAGGTCTGCTGAATATATGCTCTTTCAGAATGAGGATTTTGATTCTAGTAACCTGGATGAGTGGATAGAGGATAAGAACAGCTACATTTCTCACATTAAGCCTGCAACTGATCTGGTTCAGGAAGTTTTGCAGACAGAGGACTGGAACAGTCCCAAGGATGACCTGAAGGGCTTTGTCACTCTCTCCAATGGCTGTATAGTAGGATTCAGGAATAATGAGATTTATTTTTCTGAACCTTGGGTCTATTATGCTTATCCCTATAAATATCAGATTATTACTCAAAACAGTATAGTGGGGTTAGGCTCATTTGGAGACACGGTAGTAGCTTGTACTCAATCAAATCCTGAAGTAATAACTTGTCCTTCACCTGGACAAACTTCAGTAGTAGTATCTGCTTACCCCTATCAATGTTTATCAAGTAGGAGTATTGTTAGCCTTCATAATGCAGTTGTTTATGCTAGTAATCATGGGTTAATAGCTGTAGATGGATCAGCAGTACCACAGAATATTACGAGAAATCTTATTCATTCTGATTCTTGGTTTAATGATTATGATCCAAATAATATAGCAGGAGTCTTTTATAAAGAAGCTTATTGGGGAGTGATAACAGGTACTAGTAAAGGATTTATAGTTCCCTTTGGTGATGAAGGTTACACTATTGATTTAGATATGGGAGATGCAGGAATAGTTAATATCACAGGGATAGAAGTAGACCCTTATTTCGGTCTTCTTTTAATTATGGGTCAAAAATCAAATGGAACTTATGAAGTATTAGTTTTTAATGATGATGCAAACAATACTTTAGAATGGGAATGGAAATCTAAATCTTTTTCTTCTAGTGAACAAACATCCTTTTCTTCTGCTAGAGTAGAAGGGGAACAAGATGCAGTTGATCCAGTGGAGTTTCAATTAATTCGAGGGGATGATGTAGTACATACACAAATATTAGAAAATGATGATGCTTTTAGACTCCCTGCAGAAAGAAGAAGAGAGATTTCTTTTAAGATAAAAGGCACTTCAGATATAGTTTCTGTTAGTTTAGCCTATTCTATGAGGGACTTATGATTAATACTACAATACCTAAAGTTCCTTTAGGACTTGAACCTGCTTTAAATGACTTTTTAAATGCTGTTAAGAAGCAGATTCATATTCGTGAAGGTGTTAATACAAAAGTAAAAGACGATAGATTTATTACTTTTAGGGAGGCTAATAAACTTCTTGATGACAGAACACAAACTCTCCGAAAACAGATTAAAAAAGATACTCAATTTAAGAGGGGAGACTCAGATAAAATTGATTTAAGTCCTTTAAAAGGAGAACTAACTAATATAAAAGGACGTATTGAAGATATTGAAAATTCTAGAGTATTAGATCTCCAATTAAAGGAAGGGGTGTTTGTAAATACATTCCTTCATGTTGGTCCTGATGTTCCTAGTGATGAAGGTTGGAATCCTGAAGGTGTAGGAATAACAGGAGCAGGAATATATGGGGTAGGTCCTGAACAAGAAGGTCATTTCTTTTTAGGTTCTTATGATATATCTGGAGATTTTGGAGTTATGGCTCCTATTCTTGGTCATGAAATATGGGCAGGAGAATTAAGAGTTGGTGATGATATTAGTTATAACTCCAACACTAATCTTTTAAATGGATCTGATTGGATGTGGTATAGACCTGGAGTTGGTCTATCTATAAATATAGAAAATGGTGGAGGATTAACTGTTGGCAATCACACAACTGGAACTGGGATTATAACTGGACCTGAAGGATTATTTGTTTTAGATCAAGGTGTAATGGTTCATGGTTTTTCTACTACTGATGGCATTGAAGTTTCTCCAGGTAATCACACCATTGATAGAAATGATGCCATGATGGGAAAATACTTTTCAGGAACAGGATTATATTGGGATGATAGTGCAGAAACATTTTCTATTAAAGTTTCTAGTAATAATAGAAGGATAGAAATAGATGATTTAGG
>PUNG01000130.1 GCA_003551675.1 Thermoplasmata archaeon | reverse complement strand
GTGGAGGCGGTGTATCTTTGACTTTCTTTTCTTTATCTTCTGAGTCCGGTGGTGGAGGCGGTGTACCTTTGACTTTCTTTTCTTTATCTTCTGAGACCGGTGGTGGAGGCGGTGTACCTTTGACTTTCTTTTCTTTATCTTCTGAGTCCGGTGGTGGAGGCGGTGTACCTTTGACTTTCTTTTCTTTATCTTCTGAGACCGGTGGTGGAGGTGGTGTATCCACTAAGAGACATCTTTCTTCAGCTAGGTCTTTGATGTATTGGGCCTTTTTAGGCGTGATATTCCTTATACTAAGCAGAAATGACATATCCGCTTCCAAAACATCTTCAAAATTTTTTATCCCGGAGTCAAATATGTTCTCCGCAGTAGCCTGTCCAACCCCTTTCACAGTTTTTAAAGAGTCGATAAAATCATCCTTTGATATGTCTTCGTTTTTCTCTGGTAGGCTTTTATTCATCAGGTAAAGATATGGGATATGTGTTATATAACTTTTAGGAAACTATCGATATACATACTGGCCGGTTTGTTGACTTGGTAAAAACAGTCTCAAAACTTCATATCAGTATGAATATTTGAAGAGATCCCATGTCTTCTCGGCTCTTCAACTATAATCGTTAAATAGTCGATGTTACTTCTTTGTGTAAGATGAAAGAAATAAACAAGATCATAGAGATCAAAAGAAATCGTCAGGTAGTTGCAGAATTTCGTGTAAAAGATCTGATGACAAAGGAGGAATGGGAATCATGGAGGAAGCTTAACAATATACTACAGGCTTTCAGTGATTACGAGTCTTACAATCGGGTTAACGAGCTAAAAGAATTGGCCAAGCGTATACCAAAAAGGGAAGTACTAGAAAAAAGAGCACTGAAAAAGCTCTATTGACTTTTCTTTTTGGGTTATTCCTCGTCCCTGTCTTCAAAACGACGCAGTACCAATATTATACCTAAAGCAGCCACCAACGATACAAATACTAAAAGGAACATCGGGTTCTCGTAAAACCTATCACCATCATCTACCTCGTCGTTTCCGTTTGCAACTTCACCGTTATCCGTTTCACCGTTATCAGTTTCGGTATAACTGATCGAGACTTCTTCTATAACTACGTCTTCAACCGGTACGTCATCATGACCCGGGACCGAAGTGGTCTCCACTGTAGCGATCTCGTCTACAACGGACATACCTCTTACAACTTCACCGAAAACGCAGTAACCCCATCCATCCTGAGCCCTGTCCCAATCCAAGTCATCGTTGTCTTGATGATTTATAAAGAACTGGCTCGTAGCCGAATGTGGGTCTTGGGTCCTTGCCATTGCGATGGTGCCTCTCTTGTTCCTATGCCCGCTTTCTTCAGCCTCGTTTTCTATAGGGTCGTAGGTAGGATCCTTTTGCTCCATATCTGGATAAAATCCTCCGCCTTGTATCATGAAGGCCTCTATCACGCGGTGAAATATCAGTCCCTCGTAAAAACCGTCTTCCGCATACTTTATGAAGTTGTCCACGGTCTCGGGAGCATCGTTTTGGTACAATTCGATTTCGATCTCGCCTTTGTTCGTACTTATGAGAGCTGTTGGATCTTCGTCAGAGGCTCGCACCGTCGTTACCGGTAATATCAACATAATCAACACACTGAAGCAGATAAGACTTCTTAGGGTCATGTACTATCATCGACTCGATAGTTAAAAATCTTATCCTTCAACTACTACTGCGGATAGTTTTCTTTTTCCATTTTCCAGTTAAAAAGTATAGGTAAGAAACGCCTGCGGCGATGGGGTTGCTCAACGCCATACCTATCCAAACACCTACTATCCCCATATCGAAGCCGAAACCTATTATCGGAAGGGCGGGAAGAGCCAGAAGGGCCGATAAGAATAGACGTAGACCCCATATTCTAAAAATTTCAAGAGCCATGGCAGGCATGGTATGGCCGGTGCCTCTATAACTTGAATCGAATATCCTGAAGATCCCAAAAAATCCGATGGACATCGAGTAGATCAACAAATACCGGGCACCTTCTTCTATGACCGGTGCTTCGTCTATAAAAAAGTTCATGATACCCGTTCTGAACGCGATGACCAGTGCACCTGTGGAGAACATTATCACTGAAGAAGCTAATATCGCCTTCTTTATGATATCCTCGGCTCTCTTCTTGTTCTCTGCACCTATGTTCTGTCCCACCATGGACATAGACGCGTCGGCGAATCCCCAAATAGCTATGGTTATGACATGTATGATCCTCCTGCCTATTCCATAGGCTGCAACTGGGGTCTCGCCAAAGATCGCTACCAGGGCGAAGAGTATGATAAATGCCAAGGCGGTCATGACCCTCGCGACGGTGGCCGGTGCGCCTATCCTCACTATCTGCTTCATCCACTCTAGTTTTAAGCGTAGGTCCTTCAAAGAAAGTTGGATGTCCACACGATCGTTGAACAATAGGTACATACCCACCAAACCAGCTGTGACACGAGAAGACGCGGTGGCGATGGCTGCACCAGTAACGCCCAGTTCAGGAAATACTGACCATCCAAATATCAGTATAGGATCTAATACTATGTTCACTGAGACGAACACCACTTTTATGAACAGTGGAGTGACCATGTCGCCCATGCCTTTGAGCAAGAATCTAAAAGAGGTATAAGCAAAAACGAAGGGCATGCTCAAAAGAACGATCCTCAAATAAGTCAGGGCAAGAGGATATATGTCGGAAGGTGTCTGCATCCAGCGCAATATGTAAGGAGCTCCCAAAAAACCTCCAACGGTGAACACCAGGCTTATAACCATCAAGAAGCCGAACACCTGGCCTGCGGCTTCGTTAGCTCTTTCTCTATCACCTGCACCCATGTGTTGAGCGACAAGAGCGACGCCGGCGGTAGACAGTCCCATCCCTGCGGATAGAAATGCGAATATAACGGGCCATGCGGCTGTGGGTGCACCTACCTCCGTCGCGCCGAGACGAGCAAGCCAAAAAGTATCAACTATGTTGAAAGATATATGTAAAGAACTGGAAATCATCACAGGGAGTGCCAGCACCAAGATGGTCTTTATTATAGGGCCACTTAGTATGTCTTTTCTTCTCTCCTCTGCGGATTTTATGAATATTTTTTTAAGCTTGTGGTAGCTGAGTTTGGATGAAATTATACCACTTTTTTGGAGAAGGGTAATCTACGAGGTTATTAAAATTTTTCATCTATTTTCTAATCATTTTTCTACGGCCTTTTCGACTTCTACTAAGTTGATCACATCCTCTCTGTTGTACCTTAGAAGTTTACTCAGCGACTCGTTACAATCATAACGTCGGTACCTATTCCAGAGTACGACAGCCTCTCTACCGCCGCAGACACCGGAATCCCTTGTTATCCCTATCTCACTCTCTATCTTTTTGAGTCCGCCCTTGAGTCCGACATCCCACCCAAGATACATGAGATCCTTGTGTTCTCCATGAAACTCCAAACCATAATTGTATTCAAGGAAAGGCAGGTCGAACCTCTTTCCATTGTAAGTTACCAGGCAGTCCGCATCTTTTAAGAGTGCGTCGAGATCGCTTTGAGTGAGGGTTTTTCCTTGAACTAATTGATATACTTTTTCGCCGTCGTAGACCCCTACTACGGTGACTTCGTTTCTCTTTTTGCTCAGTCCTGTGGTCTCTATATCTAGATACAATTTATCCATGTTATCTTTCTCTTGATGTTACTCCTTTATTCTTCTTCAATTTTTTTAACTTCGAACGCCTGAAAACCTTTTTCCTCCAGCTTGCTCTCGAATTCTACGCGGTCTCCTTCTTCAAGGGTGTAAACATTCTTTAGATTACTCCGATGGACGAAATGGTCTTTTTCATCTCCATCGGGCTCGATGAAACCGTAATTTTTAACGTCGTCAAAGAACTTCACTGTTCCTTTCATACATTCCAACAACGATGTATCGACTATGGTTTCAGACTTTATAACCTTTATGTATCCTGTCTCACTATTCCTTTAGAGAGTGACAGGATTTTTATAATCCTAAGTCTTTTACCATGTATGTACGATAGAGTAATAGTACCGACGGATGGGTCCAGGATAGCTCAAAATGGAATCTTGAAGGGATTGGAATTGGCCAGCTTTTTGGATATACCCGCATATTCTATCTATGTTTTGGATGTAAATAAGTATGAACAGTTGAAAGGAGACGAGGTCCGTGGAGCTGAAAAGGATAACATGAAAAAGGTAGCAGAGAAGGCCCTGCGTTGGGTGAGAAGTAGAGCACACGATTCAGGTGTAGATATAACCACGGAGATCGCCATAGGCGAACCCTACCAGCGCATCGTCAAGGAAGCAGGTGAAAACGATGTGATATACATGAGCAGCCACGGCGCTTCTGGGATAAAAGAGATCCTCTTAGGAAGTACAACTGAGAGAGTTTTAAAGAATGCGAGATGTACGGTTATCGTTGTTAAAGCTGACTGAAAGAGCATCAAGACCTGTTCTCGGCTCTCTATTCCGTTAAAGAGTCAAGGTCGGAACGGCACTTTTTCTTTTAGTTCTTCTTTTATCGTCCTTCCCTTTGGATGATAGATATGATCGAGAGCGGTTCCTTCAGCATCTCTTATTTTAGTACAGTCCACTATCTCCGAAAACTCCCCTCCATACAATCCTTCAGCTACCATGGCATAGCCTTGAGCCGCCTCTTTCACCTTTTTTGCTCCTTGGAGAGGATTTAATGGTCGTACGGTGGCAAATTCATTCAACATGTGTCGGAGTTCATCCTTCACTTCTTTGATCCTGGTCAACCTACCCGAGATCAATATCTCTCTGGGCTCGGACATCGTAGTTAGAACTGATGCGACTCCTTTCTTTACACCTTCCTTCAAAGCGTTCAAAGCGATCTCGGTTTTTTCATCGTCACTTCTTATCAGCTCATTTGGAGAATCTTTTCCAGAGAGGGTTGCGGCTCCCCCGGTGAAAACGTCGGCTTTTTCCCATCTTCCAACCAACTGTACAAGCTCTAAGTCCAATTTTCCAGCTGTTAAGAACCCCATCCCATTGGTGGTCCCTCCCAAGCCGTCTATGATTTTACCGTTCTCTACTGCCAATATAGAATTGTAACCATAGCCCATCTCGATCAGTACGAATGAAGTGTTCCGTGGGGATATATTCATCTTAACGGATTGGTCATGTATCCCTAGTATACAGCTGCATAGTTTGTCCACGGTTCCAAGGTCCAAACAGTTCGCCTTTCTCCACTCAGGAACAGTGGATAAATTGATAACGCCTGGGATATAACACACTGGCCATCTTCTACGCTTCATCTCCAATGCATTTTGGATCATGGTGGAGTACACCATTATCCCGGGGTCCCTTCGTGAGAGCGCTTTTTCTAAGTCCTCTCTTTTTAGCAATAATATGTAGGTAAGGTACCAATCTTTGAGTATATCCGCAGGTAAATCATCTAGATGTGTTAATCCCACACCGTAGCCGGAAGGACCTGCTATTATATCAACGGGCATCTCTCTTTCTATTGATCTTATCAATCGGGATGGATCCTCGACTAGTTCCGAGGTGTCCAAAACCTCCTCGTAAAAGACCTTCCCGTTATCGATACCGCACACATCGAAAGACTTGGTTCCCGGGTCTATGCCGATAGCTCTTACCATCTTGGACCTACATCGGCTTAGGATATTTATATTCTTTCTGAATCAAACCATCAAAACTATATCCTACTTTTGAACATAGTTACACGATGCTTCACAGAAAAAGTGATACTGAAAAGTACTCATTCGAGATAGGCCCTATAAGACCTCCAAATGAAGGAGGCTCTAAGTCACTCCTGATCAGAGCTACCCGGAATTGCTCATGGAACAGATGCGCCTTCTGTCCTTTTTACCACGAAAAAAAGTTTGAACTCAGGGACGTAAAAGAGATAAAAAAAGATATAGATACGGTCAAAAGGATAAATGAAATGCTGGTAGAGGGTGCAAACTTAGAAACTGTTCCATACCACTGCCTTTCGTTGGTCTTGGCTTGGTTCAAAAGCGGAAGAAGAACCGTTTTTCTACAGGACTCGAACTCGTTGATAATGCCCACAGACCAGTTGGTAGATGTATTAGATCATCTCAGAGAGGTATTTCCCTCTTTGAAGAGGATAACATCCTATGCAAGATCGGACACCATCTTGAGAAAAGATCTAGATGAACTGACAGATGTAAGAGAAGCCGGTCTAACAAGACTACACGTAGGACTAGAGAGCGGAGACGACCATGTACTGAAGGTCATGAAAAAAGGAGTTACCGCTGAACAGAACATAAGAGCGGGTAGAAAAGCCATGGAAGCGGGTTTTGAATTGTCAGAATATGTGATGCCTGGCTTGGGTGGAGATGAATACAGCGAAGAACACGCCTTGAATACCGCAGAAGCTCTAAACAAAATAGATCCCCACTATATCAGGATGCGTCCCTTGACAGTGCATCCTTCTTCGGAACTCTACAAGATGCAGGAAAGGGGCGAATTCACACCAAACTCTCCTCACCGGCGATTAAAAGAGTTGGAGATCATGGTTAAAAATCTTGAAGTTTCATCAAAACTTTGTTTCGATCACGCGTTGAACGGTTGGAGAAACAGAGAGGGGGCTTATCTCTTCGATATGGGATATGAGGGTTATAGACTACCAGAAGAAAAGGATCACGTCTTAAAGCTTATCCAAGAGGGTTTGAGCGTAGATGAGTCACTCCTCTCTGGAATCACAGCAACAAATCTTTGAGATCTCTTGAGCTCACTAATGGACATATCCCGATAAAAGATCATCCTTAGAGAATTCTTCCATCAATCGCTGTTTTAGTCGAGGATCGTTCTTCCCATATCTATCTAGTATCTCAAAGGATCTGATCTTTTTTCCCTCTAAGGTTTCTGGGAATTCATCTTCCAAGACATCCTTGATGCCTTTGGTCATCACGTAAATTCTGTCCGCCCATCGAAGCGTGTCCTCATCGACCTTTTTTCGGGCGCTTTCCAGTATTCCAGCGGATCTCACCTTTAAGTCATCCTGTGCTAATTCTCTGAGCATCTCTTCGGCGGTGGGACTGCGCTGCATGTTAGCTAAGCACACGAACAGTACGTTCATATATATGAATTGAAGAGGAGATTTGTTAAGTTTTTGGATCTATTTTGGCTAAAAACGATAGGGGGGGAAGATAACTGATGATCTAGGAAAGACCGCCTACGTCATGTAAAAAATAGAGTGATCATCAGTAATCATTTTAAAGTATGTCAGTATGGGATTTGTAATCATGACCGATGAAGAAAAGAAGATATATTATGGCTGGTTTATTGTTTTGGCGGCTTTTATAGCCCTGATGGTTCTCAGTATCCATAGTTATGGTTTCGGTGTATTCATAGACCCTTTAACAGAGGATTTTGGATGGGATAGAGGACCACTGACACTTGTATTTTCCATCTCGATGTTAGTATCTTCACTATGTGGGATAATATCTGGTAGGCTGAGCGATAGATACGGTGTGAAAAAATTGATGGCCGTCGGTACCGTCCTGGTCGCTTCAGGATTCCTACTGAGCAGTCAGATACAAAACCTTTATCATCTTTATATGAGTTATTTAATTTTGGGAGTGGGTGCCAGCGCCATCTACATCCCTTCCGCTACCACAGTGACCCGGTGGTTCGATAAGAGAAGGGGATTTGCCGTAGGTATCTCGTTGACGGCGATCGCACTAGGGATGGCTTTTATTCCGCCTCTCCTTGAAAGATCCATATATCTGTTCGGTTGGAGGTCTACTTTTATTATGATCGGAGTGGCCGCTTCATCGGCTCTGTCCGTATCTACATTATTGATGAAAAGATCTCCTAGAAACGACAAAGTCGAGAAAGACCCCGGTAACTATGAAAAAAATTACACTTTGAAAGAGGCTTTGAAAACTAAATACTTCTGGATAATCTATTTCATGTTCATGTTCGCCCAATTTTCTTCCATGACCATAACTGTGCACCTAGTTCCTTATTCTACGGATATCGGCTTCTCCAGCTTTTATGCGGCCGCCACCCTCACCGCAGTGGGCGTAGCCAATATATTCGGTAGAATACTGGGTGGTTGGACTTCTGATAGATTGGGTGTGATAAAAGGAGTGGCCATATTTTTTATATTTCAATCGGTTGCGATCTTTTTGCTTCCTCTTTTTTCTGGACTCACTGCAATATATATGGTGGCACTCCTATTCGGGTTGGCTTACGGGGGATGGGTGATGATCTATCCTGTGATAACCAGTCGTTTGTTTGGAACCAAACATTCCGGTGCGATCCTCGGTGCTTTGGGCACCGTTGCGGGACTCGGGGGAGCATTTGGACCTTACATTGCGGGATACCTTTATGACCTTACAGGTCTGTACGACCTTGCCTTCTTTATAAGCGGCCTGTTGATGTTAGCTGCCTTCGGTCTTTCTTTGCTGTTCATCCGGGTCTACCAGGAATGATGCACATCGACTTCGGTCCCACCCCATATATTCCATCCTATCAGCGGTTTCTTTCGCAGCGTCTTCACCCAAAAGTTCGGCCAAAAGTTCCAAAGAAAGATCGATGCCGGAAGATATACCTCCTGCACACCATATTTTTGGCTTGGTATCGTTCTTAACGACTCTTTTCTCGACCACTTCAAGGGCAGCATATGATCGTTTTAATTCACGCATGGCCGAATGGTGGGTCGTGGTTTTCAGTCCATCAAGAAGACCAGCTTCGGCCAATATGAAAGCACCTGTGCAGATCGAACAGAGGTGAGTTAGACCTTCCGTCTGTTTTTTGATAAACTCAAGCACATCGCCATGGTACATAGCGTTCCGCCTACCTTCACCTCCTGGTACCATCAAAACATCATATCGTTCTTTATCAAAAAAAGTCATATCGGGCAATACCCTTAGTCCGTTGAAAGCTTTAACAGGTTCTAAAGACTCGCTCACCAATTTCACGTCAACAGATCCGTCTTGAGAGGCCAATGTCTCATAAGGACCGACAAAGTCTAGCTCTTCGGCATCGGGATAAACCATTATGGCGATCTTGTACATGAGGATACACACACCTAGAGCAAGATAGCACTTATAACTTTAGTGGAAGCCGAAACATTTTGAGCCAAAGTTTCGACATCTACAACTTGTCAAAGACCCTAAGTTAGTACAAAAAATCGTGTCTTTGACTATTCTTCGCTATTTTCTACTTTCCTGAAATTATTACATTGCATGGTATCGTTATCATGTCATCTGAATGCTTGCACCCCTATGCAAAAATATTAATAACTTGCCTACTAATAACCATATGAAAAGTGATGACTTGGGGTCCACTTGAAATTTTGAAATGGATCTATTCCATACTTATAAAGATCATAAAAGCTCCTGGTGCCATTTTGAAAGGTATGAGCCGGGAGGGAGTGTATCCTTTTTTTAAGGAAAGGATGAAGAAACCTACCAAAAGCGAGATCTTGGATGGGAACGTTTTCGGCGTGATGTTCAAATTGGGGTGGCCCATGATGATCGCTACTTTTTTAAGAACACTTTACAACCTAATAGATACATTCTGGCTCGGTAGGATACCAAATCCTGAGATAGCGGAGTACTCCGTTACGGCGGTAGGTCAGGGATGGACCATAGTTTTCATGATGATGTCCATCGAGATGGGATTCGGGATCGCAGCACTCGCCCTTATTTCACAGTACACTGGGTCAAAAAAATATGAAGAAGCGGATAGGACCGCCGGGCAACTTTATTTCATAGCTATCGTAGGGTCATTGATAATAGGTATAGTTGGTTATTTTTTCACTCCTACTTTCATGAACCTCCTCACAGGCGGAGAAGAAGAACTCGCCTATTACGGGACCCAATACATACAGATAATCTTCCTAGGTCTACCGTTCATGTTTTTGTTCTTCGCATTTATGTATACTCTCCGAGGATGGGGAGACACGATAACCCCTATGAAGATAACGGCTTTTTCCGTGGCTTTAAACATGCTGATAAATCCTATCCTGATATTCGGCTCTGGACCGATGCCGTTCCTTGGGGTAACGATACCTGAACTCCCTTTCATAGGACCGATCCCCGCATTGGGAGTTAGAGGAGCCGCAATTGGTACCATAATGAGCAGAGGTATCGGTTCTTTGTACGCTACTTACATGCTTTTCACGGGAAAAGTAGGTTTAAAACTAGAACTATCCTATCTAAAACCTGATCTGTCTAGGCTGAAAAAATTCCTAGATATCGGTATCCCAGCCGGCATAGGAAGATTCGGTACGTCCATAGGTTTCATCATACTCTGGGCCGTGATATACAGACTTCCAAATCCTGAGATCGCCGGCGCGGCTTACAGTATAGGGAACCGGATATTGAACATAACTTTCCTTGTAATGGGTGGTTTTGCCATGGCCATCAGCACCATGGTGGGACAAGCTTTAGGTGCCGACGATATAAAAAGGTCCGAAGAAGTAGCAAAGAAAGGTTTTTTAGCCGTGGCTGGGCTGATGATGGTGTTCAGTATAGTTCTTTTATTGTTGAGGAACAACCTTATAATGATATTCATACCTGAATCACCGGAGGTCATAGCAGAGGGAGCTACTTTTCTGGCCATCTTTTCCTTAGCCATGCCTTTCTTCGGTGTGTTCAGAGGAGTAACTTCGTTACTCGAAGGTTCCGGACACACCAAGCTCCAGATGGGACTCAGCCTTGTGAGGCTGTGGGGCTTGAGACTACCATTCGTTTTCCTCTTCGCTATATTCCTTTCCATGGGCTCCATGGGCATATGGACAGGTATGGCGTTGAGCAACGTGGTTGCATTCGTTCTTGCCTTGGGAGTATATAAAACAGGTCGCTGGAAGAAGAAGGTTATAGATGATACCAGCAAGAGAGAAAATATTGAACGGAAAAGGTAAATATCTTAAACAGACAACCCTATCTTGCTACGATAATTACTTTATACTCTCTTATAGATTTAGGACAGATCAATATGATAGATCCCGCCTTACAAGAAACACTGACCATAGACCAAATCTACGAAAAAGTCAAAGATAAGGATCTTGTTCTCACCGCTGATGCTGCTCTTGCGGACGCTCTCAATGCACGACTTAACACTGCACACATCGGGCCGTTCGCCACCACACCAAGAAGACTAGCTCTCGACAATATCACAGTAAGAAAAAAGTTACAAAAGAAGAGGGATATATTCCTGGAGATCCTGAACGAGGGCGATCTGAACTGGAAACAGGCCAGCTATCTTCTTGAGAATATCGTGAACTGTTGGATGGAAACCGGCGAGTCAGATACGATACTCAAACACGATAGATATGATACAAAAGAAGTGAAAAATATAATAGACATATTAAAGAAGAGGGTCAATCCATACAGCGCAGTTGAAAGATATACCGTTCCTAAAAACGTCGATCTCGCCGTGGTAGCTCCACACCAGTTTACAGAACTAGATAAGAAGGTTCTTCCACCTCATTACGATGTGATCCTACCTTTCAAAAACACCACAAGTTCTCTCCCCGAATTCCACATATTCCATTCAAGCACGGAGATAGTACAGACCGTCTTGGATCATATTAAAAAACTAGACCCAAGAGATATCTCAGTGGTCATGGAAAAAGATTCCGACTACCAAGATCTGTTAGAAGCCCTTTTGATCTCCCACGACATACCTTACATGGCCTCCAAGGACATAACTAAATCCGAAACCGTGAGGAGATTCCTGAACCTCATACGTATCTCTTTTTACAAAACGGGAACGAAGATCAAAGATATACGTTCTTTGACCAAAAAAAATATAGACCCTGAACAAGAGGAATACTTCTTACATTCCTTTGACGATCCGATAAAAGAACTCATGGACGATATTCCAAATAAAACTTTTAAAGAACTTCTAGACCGATTTGATGAAGAACTAAAAGAACTGGAAAAACAATTAGAAGATATAGGTTTCATGGACAAAAAGATAACACTAAATCGCTTGAACTCCCTGACGTATTACCTGGAAACCTTCGACATAGATATAGAGAAAGCTGAACGCGGCGTACTCCTAGCGTCACCTTCCACTTCCACTTACATCGATAGGCCCATCATATTCTACCTTGGTATGGATTCTTCTTGGACGCCTGAACCACCTACGACACCGTGGATCGACCAAAAAGAGTTCGATGAAAAGAATATCAAGGATTTCCAGATACTTCTACAGAACGGCCAACGGCGTTACTTCCTGGTCAAAAATAAGAAGATGAATCAGACGATAACACCTTCTTTCTACTTCAACGAATTCACCGATGAAACCATAGAATCATTTAGAGACCTGAAACACGAACTCAACAAAAAAGAGATCGCACCGAACCCAGAACCGTTCAAAAAACCATCAGTAGAAGCGAAACAGAAAAAGATCAAAACCATGAGTCAGTCCGCTCTCAACACCTTCGCTTACTGCCCTAAAGACAGATTCTTCTCAGAACTCATAAAAAAGCCAGATAACAGGTACCTCAGGAGAGGAAGGGTTTTTCACGATCTAGCTGAGTTCTTGATAAACTATCCTGATATCCATGACAAAAAAGATATGATTATCGACAAGATGATGGATGAAATGAAACCTTTCTTAGAATCATATCAACTCCCGAACATGAAGACAAGATTTGAAGTCGGCCTTCAAAATCTTATGGATTTCTTAGAAGAGCAAAAAGTGATCATCCACGATCCTGAAGGCTACGAGAAAAAGGACACATATAATATATTCTCCGAGCTCTTCAACGAACCCATAAAAACAAGAGCTACGGAAGTATCATTTTGCAACGAGGATATAGGGGCTAAGGGTAAAGTCGATCTAGTATTATCACAAGAACATATAGTAGACCACAAGACCGGGTCTAAAAAATCCTTATCTAAACTGATGAAAGACTCTGAACTAGAAAACATAGAAAAAAAACCGAATTTCCAGGCCAAGATGTACATAGCCCACCACCGATATCATCACTCACTAACAAAGATAAATTTCACCTTTTACCACCTACTCGATAACGAAAGAGACGTGGTATCGGGAAGTGCAGATCCAAGCGACAACATAGTCAACATAGTTTACTACCCAAAAGAGTTCAACGATATCGTACACGAAGAGATGATATTCCAGTGGTTAAAATCTTCAAATAACAGGAGGAAAGTCCTAGGTAAACTCGGATACGACGATTATCTTTCCTTCTTTGAAGACAAAGATATACCCGAACTGGAGAAAGATGAACTTGTAGCACATCCTATAACCGCGGAGTTCATAGATCACTGCCAAAACAAGATCGGCCCGCATAAGTACGTGAAAAAAGCCTGTATATCGATAATGAAAAAGTTCGTTAGGTTTAGGGATACCAGATACTTCAAAAAAGATATAGACCTTTTCGAAAGTTTTCTCAAAAAAAAGATCTACGAATACAAAGAGTGCAGAAAAAACTCCTTCCCCGTGGGAGACATCGATCCCCATGAGATCGACAATACGGATCTGGTGATGATATGAAAGAAAAAAGACCCAACCCCGAACAGGAGGAACTCATCGAACAGATAGATGGAATATACATAACGGACGCCGGACCCGGCACTGGAAAGACTTTCACCATCTCTTTGAGGTACGCCCATCTACTAAAAGAAAAAGACGTGAGTCCGGACGATATTTTACTAGTAACATTCACCGACAACGCCGCGGAGAACATGAAGGAGCGGATAATAAATACTTCGGACCACGATAAGTCTGAACTCAGAGACGCTCCCATCTGTACATTTCACAGTTACTGCAATAAGTTGCTTACAAGATACGGCCACGAAGCACCGAAAGTCATAGGCATCGATGACAGGATAACACAATCCACCCGTGTGATGGAAAACGATATACTGGAACGGCAGGAGTTCAGCACTTTCATGAGCGATTTTATGGAAAAATATCCAGGATACAATAATTTTTACTGTATCCTCCACGATAAAACAGAGCTTCTCGATCTTATAAGGTCATTGGGCGCCAAGGGTATATTTCCAACAAAAAAAGGATGGTTCAGGAACTCGGAAAAGTATCTAGATGGCGATCTCGAAGAGTTCAAGCGGCTCTTCGAAAAGATGAACGAACCGAGACCGGGAACTACAAAACCAAGACAGTCCATACTAAGAGAAAAACTCAGCGGCTACAAATACAAGTGCTTTCTATCAGATGCTCCATCACAAGACGAGATCAGAGGAGATGGGCCTCATATCCCTGGAAGATACGCTGAGATCTGCTTTGAAGAGGACAGGGAAGATCTGAAACAGTTCATCCACGACGTTTATTTTCGATATGTAGAGTATGCTCTGAGCAGGAACTACTTGAACTTCAGTTTCATGATGATGTTCGCCTTCGCCCTATTGTGTGAGGACCACTCGCTTAGAAAAGAAGTACAATTCGACTATATGATGATAGACGAGTTCCAAGATACAAACGAGATCCAATTCAAACTCGCTCTGCTGTTATCAAAGACAGGTAACATATGCGTGGTTGGCGATTGGAAGCAGAGCATCTTTTCTTTTCAATATGCTTCTGTAAATAATATAAAAGAGTTCAAAAAGAGGTTGAAAGAGTTCAGGGAAGATCTGAACACAGATCATAACAGGATCGGTTTCCCAGCAAAAGTTGAAGACGAGATAAAATTGAGAGAAAACTTCCGCTCGACCCAAGAGATAATAGATTTCTCAGAAAATGCTCTTCTAGTGAAAGCTACAAATGACGAGATCTTAGATAAAGAAAGTATTAAGTCAAATATCACGCGACTCAAATCAGTAGATAACCAAGGACCTACCGAGATATCTTCTTACGTGGGGAAAAACGAGAAAGAAGTGATACTCTCAAAGATAACTGAGATCGTAGATAACGAAGACTACGATCTCTTAGAAAAAAACGTTCCCAGGAGGATCAAGTACAACGATATAGCCGTATTGGTGAGGACCAGAAAATTTGGCCTAGAACTTTTAAACAAAGCCGAAGAAAAAAACGTTCCCGTAGCCTATGAAGGAGGGATAGAACTTTTCAGGAGGCCCCAGTCGATACTGCTACTGGCATGGCTGAGGATCGTACAGAACCCTCATTCAAAAAGAGGCTGGTCCGTCGTCCTAGACGAAGTGGGCTACAACATAGATGAGATCAAAAAGATGTTCGACGAAAAAGACTTCCCACAGGAGATGTGCGAGTTCAGAGATTCACTGGAGAAGGAAAAAACCATTGGGTCTTTAGCTAGAAAGGTATTCCATAAGTATTCTATAAATGATGCTTTCGCTGATAAGATAATCGAGGTACTTCAGGCAACTTACGACAACACGTATCTCAACAGGGAAAATCTCATAGATTTCATCGTTGATAATATAAGATCAAAGGAAACATACGAAGTCGACAGCACGACAGAAGACGATGTTTTCAAGATCCAGACCATCCACAGCGCTAAGGGGCTTGAATATCCAGTGGTGATACTTGCAGACATGGGTAAGGGAGGGGGAGGTTTCGGAAGTAGTATAGAATTTACAGAACCCATCGGTTTAAGACAGAGCAAGATATTCTCACAAGAAGAATACTCCTACAGTTATGACAACTGGAAAAAATTCGTGATCTCAAAGTGCTTGACCGGAGATCACGACGAAGAGAGAAGATTGTTGTACGTGGCCATGACCCGGGCAGAGAATTACCTGTTCCTGACCTCCGAAAAGGAC
>PUNG01000064.1 GCA_003551675.1 Thermoplasmata archaeon | reverse complement strand
TGAGTTCTACTCTCTCATGAAGTCGGCGAGCGGAATGCAACCTCAGTAGCTTTTATCTGGAATCAAATTCCAGAAAGTCTTGGAATCAGAGATTCCACGAAAATGGGAACATTGTTCCCATGCTCGACGGAATTCTGCCAGCAGAATTCCGGTAGATAGACCGGAAGCCCCATTCTTCTAGAGTGGGGAGGAAGTCACTAGAGGAAGTTGACATACTAGTAACGAGCGACCTCAAAGATTTTCCCTTCGGGGATTTTGACGAGATATTGACACCAAATGCATTTCTTAAAAGATATTGAAGATCATCAAAACATCGAGATCAGTTCTTTAGATGTGGAGAAAGTGAACGATGAGTTCAGGGTAAAGTTCACAGAAAACTTCAGGGTAAACTTCAATGTAAAAGGGAAGAAACTGGATAGAATAACAGATATTTTGTTTAAATTAGCGGTGAACAAATCCTTTGATTCTTTGTCTTACAATATCAATTTTTTCTTTTCTCCCGAGCAGGCAGTCCCTCCTCTAAAATCCTTTTTACACCGAAATTTTTATTAGCCCGCTAACAGAATATACTGATGATGAACATAAGTGTAGAAGTCACGGGAGAGATCCTCGACTACCTCGAATCCAAGGTAGACCAGGGGATGTTCAAAAGCAGGAGCGAGGTAGTCAGAGCCGCCATAAGAGAAATGATACGGAAAGACCTACAGAACAAGTTGAAGGAAAAAGGGCTTACACCGGAAGAGATGAAGAGGTTGAGAGAAGAGGAAGGCGGTGAACTCATTGAGGAAAAATACCCAGAACTCACCTCCTGATATCATAATAGATACGAACACTCTGTTCTCTGCTCTTTACAATCCCGATGGGAACGAAGCTCATCTCTTAGAACTGGCGGATAGAGGCAGATGCTACATTCACCTCTTGGATTATGTGCTGGATGAGATAGAAGCCGTTTTTGACAGAAAAGGTATCGATTTTGACCTGGTGACCGATCTTCTAGATACGTACAACCATTTATACCTCTCAGAATTGGAAGACCTCCGCCCGGATGAGGTAAAACTGGCGAGACAAAACATCGATGACGCAAGCGATAGACCTATATTCATCTTCGCCTACCGGAGGATAAGCCGTGATGGAAATGTATTCTTCATCTCTGGTGATCAGGGTTTTTTCGATGAAGAAGTCGTTCAATTGTTAGACGGGCGAGTACTTACGACCAGAGAGATGATCGAAAAGATCGAAGAGCGCTAAACCTCCTAGATATACTGTCTCAGCTAAGATTCATCCCTTCAGGTTATTTTCTTCCAACATTTCCCACGCTCACTCGGTCAGAAACCTCGTGATTCACAGTAAAATTTGGGAGATCAACAGAGACTGAAGAGGATCAGATTGGGAGAAAAGTTGGGAGAAAACGAAGTTAAAATATTAGAGTCGATATCGAGTGATCCTCATATAACGATCCAACAACTTTCTGAGGAAGTCCAGATAAGCACAACAGCTGTAGAGAATAACATCAAAAAATTAAAGGAAAAGGATCTCCTAAAAAGAGTTGGATCACCTAAAGGAGGACATTGGGAGGTTATTGCAAGTAAGTTATCTCCGCACCATATATTTTTCCCGAGCAGGCTCGAAGGGAGCGTGAGAGCCAGCGAGGGAAACAGGGGCGGGGCATAGGGTAGTTATCCGAATCCACTCCTCTCCCCAACCTCGCAATAGACGTTAGGTAACAAACATAGTTCGCATGCGATAGACGTTCGGTCCCCTCCTATACAGAAAACGAATATCCGATCTTCATCGTCGAAGACCTATCGAGACCCCAACAAACGTAGTTCGCATGCGAAAGACGTTTGTTTCACCCCTCTTTTTTACCATTGACGTTTGTTTTTACCCATCTAAAGCCCATCGCAAAGAACGTTCGGTAAGAGATCCCTCCGGCTCATTTTTTTCTTAAAAGAAAGGGATCTTCCTTTCGTATGTTTCATCCTTTTGTTTTCTTGAAAAATTTCTCTTTCTTTCTATCGAAGGTCCAATTCCTCCTATCGTTGTTTTTATCTAACTCCGTGATCATCAGGTGAACGTCTCTTGAGATGATACCGGTCCTCTGATCTAATCTTACCCGTATAGGGCTTCTCAATCTTCTAAAGGAGAAATTCGGAAGTGTAACTATAGTGGAAGACACATTATCAAAAACACGATATAAGTATAATATCATCTATAATTAGTAAGGGGCACAAAAGATACGAACATCAATGTACTTCACTATATCCCTAAAGAAGTTTACAATGAGTGTGTGTTGTAGGATAGGGTTAAAAGAAAGGGGTTTGGGTGTTGAGTCTACAGTTCCTCTTCTTCATCTCCATTTTCCTCTTCATCTCCATTTTCCTCTTCATCTCCATTTTCTTCTTCATCTTCTGACACTGTCTCGCTTTCTTTATCACCTTTCATTATGTATGCCATAACGACAAGGATTATCACGATAAGTAATATGATTCCTATTATCGTCGTGATCCCTAGCTCGTCTTCTTCGGCGGTCACCGTTTCAGATCTATCACCTAGTTCAACAGAATATTCTCCTCCTTCATCGACTTCGTGAGTATGATCAATCGCTTCACTTTCACCAGGCTCGAGAGTTAGACTCGTTATTACTTCATCCTCGATTATCAGCTCTATCGTACCTTCAGCTTCGCCTACATTCTCCACGTCCGCCGTAACGGTTATCTTGAGCTCGTCAACATCTACATCGAAGTTGGTCACCAAAAATTCCGCTTTAGGCTCTTCTAACTCCTCAAAGTGAGCAGTTAACGACTTACTGGAGTCCATGGTTATCTCTATGGTCGTGTCTGTCCCGGTCTCGTCTCCTGTCCATTCTACAAACTCGTAACCTTCTTCCGCTATCGCTGTGAGTGTTACTTCCGTACCCTCTTCGTACTCCTCTTGTTCTGGGTCGATGTCAACCGTTCCTTCTCCGTCTACACTTACCGTGAGTTCGTATGTTGGTGGTTCTTCTTCCTCCTCTTCGAATATCGCTGTTATATGCATATCGCTATCCATCACTATGGTTATCTCATCTTCAGTACTTTCGTAGTCTCCTGTCCATTCCACAAACTCGTAACCTTCTTCCGCTATTGCTGTAAGTGTTACTTCCGTACCCTCTTCGTACTCCTCTTGTTCTGGGTCGATGTCAACCGTTCCTTCTCCGTCTACACTTACCGTGAGTTCGTATGTTGGTGGTTCTTCGAACACCGCCGTTATCTCTTTATCATCTTCCATGGTGATGGTGATCTCATCTTCAGTACTTTCGTAGTCTCCTGTCCACTCTACGAACTCGTAACCTTCTTCCGCTATCGCCGTAAGTGTTACTTCGGTTCCATCTAGGTATACATCTTCATCTGGATCCACAACAACATCACCTTCTCCTTCTATGTCTACGGTAAGTTCATAGTACTTTATCGCCTCAAAATATGCCGTTATCTCTTTATCACTGTCCATTATCACAGTGATCTCATCTTCGGTACCTTCATGATCACCGCTCCATTCGACGAAGTACCAGTGTTCATCTGGATCGGCACTCAGAGTTACCTCCGTGCCAGGTTCATAATCATCCTCATCTGGATCTACATTGACCGTGCCTTCTCCTTCTACTGTTACATCTAGATTGT
>PUNG01000020.1 GCA_003551675.1 Thermoplasmata archaeon | reverse complement strand
CGCCGGCGAAGATACTTGAGAATATGACCACTGTTATGACCAGCGTGAGGATGTTACCCACTACGTCGGATACACCTTCTTCGTCCCTTGCCAATGGTTGCGATCTTTCACTACAGCGTTTTTGCATCAATTTGTTTTTCCCTCTTTCATTCACCACTGTAGCTCCCTCCTTTCAATACTGTCTCTCAGCGGTTCTTTTTCCATGTCATTGAAATAAGTTGAGGTTCTTTCTATTCCAGGCAGGAATGAAAGATGAGAAGCTTCTTTAGAATATATCTCATAATATTCGATTTGATCTCCTCTCTGCAAATGTTCGATCTCTGACGCAGTATTACAAAGACCCATAGGCCCTACATCTGGTGATTCAAATAAAGGTGTATGTAGGTCCATATCTCTTTCTCTTACGATCACATTGTCTATGAAGACGGGTTTAGGTAGAGTTTCCTTATGGTAGAAACTGCTCTCTGTTTCGTTCGTGAAAACCCTAAACCGGAGCCTCACATTTTTACCTCTCCAATCTGATAAGTCAGTATTTAACCGTACAAGCGTGGACGTATCGACCCATCCATATCCATCTTCTCCATCATCGGTCTCTCCAGAATAATCACAACTATGTCCAGTGTGATTCCATCCTACTCTTATACCATATGTAAGGGTTTCCCATGATCTGCCATCGTCCTCAGATATCTCAACTCTCAAACCATTTGGAGGTCTTCCACCTCCATCATCAAAGTTGAACCGCATATAAGCACTCAATTCGGGATTCTCCGCATTGGACAGAGTGATCATGGAAGTATAAAGGCTCGAATCTACGCCTTTGGGTAGTACGGGTTCACCATCATCATTAGCAGCATACATCCAGAACTTCCCTTCAGGGTCTCCACTGCTGTCATGATAATACTGTTCATCGATTTTATTCTCATCAAATCGGTCTAGCACCATGCTCCTATTGACACGCATCCAGTACCCAAGATCGTCGTCAGGAACTTCATCCCCTGCATCTCTGGTAACAGTCACTCTCACATTATCTAGATACCAACCCATCTCGGGTCGCCACCTTTCCTCTGATATACCACCCATCTGGGCAGTCACAAATACTACCCGCACCTCGTCATGTTTTTCCATAAATTCTTCGTATCTAGACAGATCCACACTGATATAAGTCCATTCAAAAGTGCCTCCGACACTTTTCCCGTTGAAACACCAGTAAGGGAGATCGCCTTCTGCATCTCTCAAACCAGTACCACCATTATTATCTAGGTCAGGACCACCTGTATCCGCATCAGCATTCACTACACTAAAATCAAGATTGCCAGTATAAGATTGATCCGGCCTTATATACCGCCTATCGTAAGACTGCCATACCCAATCTTGTCCTTGCGTTTCATTTCTTCCCCAGAGATACATGATACCACCATTGGTTCCCTGGGTCATCCAATACTTGGTTCGGAATGACAATTTTTCGTTTGTAGTATCGAGGACCTCTATCGCAGGTGTTGTAGTGTATCTGTAATATGGTGGTGGGGTCAGATACTCTATGCCACTGTCTTCGTAATCAGATAAATCATTAGATGTGTTTAAATCGTTCTCATTTGATACATCTTCATAATCCTCAACATGATCAGGGCTTGGACCGGTATATATCTCATAATCGAGCCTATACAACACATTAACAGATACGATGTCTAATGGCTCATCATCGGCACCACTTTTTCTAAATTCTATCTCGAACGGTGCTTCTAGGTTAGTAATATGATCAGTGATATAGACTTCATCCCAAGTGTCCGGGTCGTCTATATCATAATCACTGGTTTGACTAAAGCCATCTTCAACAAGGTCACCATCAACGTAAACATCTAGTTCTGCATGATCCTGTAACGGTCTATGAGAATCACCAGATAAAAGACATCCATTGCCGGGTGTAGGTGTTGAAAATTCAAAATTAACGATCACATCTTCGATGGAGTTTATCTCACCCTGCAGATTGTCTAAAGTGAGAGATGGATCAACCTCATAGGTGAGTGAATCTCCATTGTCATTCGCTCTTGCAGACCTATAATCTCCATTAATCTCATGAAGATCAAATCCATCTGCGTTCCATTGATCCCCATAAACGGTCTCCCACTCGTCAAGATCTACACCAGACATACCCCCTAAGAACGCGTCCGAAAACACACTGAAATCCGTAACTATCGACTCGTATTCGTTGTTTAAACCTGTCCTGCGTTCCGACCTGATACCTCCTTCGGATTCCTCTACCATCGCTGCGGTGTACATCGCAAAAAGAGGACCCAATTTTTTTGGTTCCTCTTCAAAAACTCCAAAATTGTTTTCACCTGTAGCTGATGCCGATATCGCATGTAATCTTGAATCCCTGGTTAGATGACCAAGGGTGACCGTCATAAAATCATAAGGTATTCCTAACAATCCACTTTCTTCTCCGCTAACAAAGTAGGTCGCTGGACCAGGTGTATCAACCTCATAATGCCCTGTTCCTGGCTCATAAAGTTCGGATCCTACATCATAATTACCACCACCATCCGTCATGAGTATTCCTGCCCTTGTAGCTTCACTTTCGGGCCGGGCCTCTTCGTCAAGGTGTTGTATAGCCCGTGAAACTGTATCATAAAGAGGTGTCATTGATTCGTACTCCTTAGAATCACCAATATAAGGGGATATCACTTTCTCGATGAACTCCTGCTGATTATCCTCACTTAAACAATATCCATTATCATCAAACTCATTGAATCCAATGATCATTCTTGGGCCATAAGGTGAACCACTCTCAAAATCAAAAATTGCCAATCTATCTCCCTCTCTAAGCTCATGAGCCACAGCTCTTGTGGCATCATAAGCATGTTCCCACCAATCGATAGTAGGAGGGTCTGTATAACCATCCGAGCCACCGACCATACTGCCCGATGTATCAACCACTAGCACCATATCGATGGGCTTCCTCTCGCCAGTCCCGCCGGCATAGGTCTCCGGCATCCAGTAAGACCTTGGAGAAGAATAACTCGCTTTATCGGTGAAATCGGAAACGTCTTCATCGTCGGTCTCCCAATAGCCTTGATCTTCGGCGCCATGTCTAGCAGTCATGCCTGAATAATCTCCATCCCAATCTCCATGTACTTGGGTTTCGCGAGGATTCTCAACTAGATCCAATGCTCCGCTACCATCGATGTTCGCCACGGTGGTATCGTGGTCCCAGTTATCACCAGTCTCCATATCATCGTGGAAGTAATAAACGGGCTGCGTAACGGTGGCCTGGTTGTGGAACTCCATGAGCTTGTTCTCTTCACTTTCTCTATCTTCCGAGATCTCTCTGGTTCTTCGCACGGGATCGACCCTTACTCGTATGTCTCTATTACCTGCGTAAGAAGGACGCCACGTGACCTCTATGGTTGCGGTTCCGGGATCCACTTCAAAGTAAGTGCTGCCGTCGACCGAATCTCTTCGAGATCCCTCTATAAAAGCACTTTCCGCACCGACATAATCTTCGCCCTCTTTCACTCTTATCAAAGCGGAAGTACCTCTATAACCGATGTTCTGTATCTCAGCTCTTATCTCGTAAGAACGACCCGTGTGCGGTTCGTCCGTTGAAAACTCGATATCATGATCTAAAACTCTCAGCTCGGCTCTATCATCTCTCTTACCTAACTGCCACATCGTCGTATAGATGAATTCCTCTCTCGCACTCTCGTGACTCAGGTCCACTTCCCCGGCAGGCCAGTCCTCGTACTTCTCTTCGTCCACCAACGGTCCGCTCAAGTGGCTGAGGTTGATACCCATGTAAATCACCTTGGATCTACCATCGTCACGCATGGATGCGAGATCGTTGCCGTTCTCATCCTGGAACAGTGTGTCGGTACCTTCCTCCGTATAGAACGTATATAGATCGTTAGAACCATAAAGCTCGTACTTCAAGCCACGCGAAATCCTATTATCTTCTTGACCTATCAACGCCTCGGGCTCGTATCCCAACTCTCCGATAGAGCCAGGGTCGATCCCCAACACGTCCTCTAAAAATTCGTCTTCATCATTATGATCTAGATCCTCGAGTATATACTCTCCCATCAGTATCAAGTTGGCTCCCCTCTCTTGGTTCACATAACTCTCTAAATTTTCCATATCGGCTTCAGTCAGTACATTATCATCTTCCCATCTTTTCCTTTCACCGGTCACCCAAAAGACAGCGTTATAATCCTCCAACTTTGGCTCCCCTTGGTCGAAACCAGGTCCGTCTTCACCTTCTTCCACCAATACGTAATCGTAGTCTATACCTTCTTTGTGACCCAATCGTATAAAAGATTCTTCTACGTCCCTTGTGGCGTTGTGGTGATCTCCATCTATGGAATAGTCGGCGTCCACTAACAGCGTAGAATAATGCACGTTCACTTCTATCCTGTCGTCAGTAACTTCTAAATCTTTGTATCGGATATCGTTGTTCCTACGGGTGACCATGTCGATCTCGTTGTAATAATCCGCTATGGCTATGAACTCCTGAACTCCCAGTTCCTCGGCTATCCAGATGAAAGTGACTGTCTCGGTTCCTCCGTCTTTAGGTAGGTATATGTTATCGCCCTCTTCGGGCCTCAATATCTCTTCACCACCGTTCCTCTCACACCTTACCGTCACGTAAAGATCTTCAGGACCGTTGTTCCTCAGTGTTGCGGTGATCACGACCTCGTCCATGAACATGGGATTGGCCGGTTCGATGAGTTGGGACGAAACAGCAACGTCCACACCGCTCCTGGTCTCCATGTTGGTTATCCAGCTGACTACGTTGGATACCATGGTGCTCCTCTGACCCGCATCCATAATATTTTCGAACAAGAAAGAATTCACCGCAGTCCTGTTCCTTTCACCGACATCGTAACCTACGCCGTATATGTCATCGGTACCTTCCTCTATCAATGTGTTGTTATCTTCAACATCATTCTTATCGTCTATGATAAGATATTCATCTCCTGGCCTTACAGTGTAATTTAGATCGCCGTACGTGCCGTCCTCGCCGCCTGGCTCGAAGACGGTTTCCTCGGAAAATCCATCATCTGGAACTTCGTCAAAACCTATAGATCCGAGTTTGTCTTCGAGATCACCTATATCTCCCATCCCGTCTAAGTTGGATCCTATCAGCCAGAATGCACCTCCGTTTTCTATGAATTCATCGAGATCATCGCTAGCATCTTCGACGTGTATTTCCTCCGTCCTGTTACCGCTCATCCATATGATCAAACTGTGTTCATACATTTCATCCAAGTCTGGGACATCATTTCCAGAATTGACATCCATCCTTTCAAAATCCAAGTTCAAGCTTATAAGGGCGTTCTCCATGATACGTCCTTCTCTCAATCCTTCTTCGAGAGAATCCCTGACCACCAACACGTGGGGATCGACATGGACTTTTACGGTCCTACGGTTGTCTTCGGGTTCTACGTCCTCTATAGGGGTCGCATCTTCTTCGGGTTGTCCCTCTTCATCTAGATCTTCATCTTCATAAAGGTCGGTAGAGACCGAAACCGTGATATCATGAGGTCCGTGTCCTTCCACGACAAAACTAGCTTGTATCCTGGTAGGAGCGGGACCGTGTGGGAACGTGGTATTCGACCTTCTCTTGAGATCTCCATCATCCTTTACTTCCCACTCCGCCGTGTAGTTCACCCTTCCGTTGTTGTATATATCTGCGGTAACCACGACCTCGTCTCCGTGAGAAGGAGATCCCGGACTGAAACGTATGTCACCAACAACAAGATCAGGCCTATAAAGGTCCACGGTCTCTTCACCTACGTTTAGAGTCAAATATTCCTCTTCAGAATGACCATCGACCTCCGCGGTTACCTTCAGACTGTACCTGTCGATATCCGCATCAGAACTTATGTTGACTTTGCTGCTGTAAACATTTCCTCTACCCTTCTCCAACGTCACTGGCTCATCTTCATCAAAAACATCGGCCCGGGGCACGCTCGCTTCCACCGTAACATCATCTACATCAAATTCTCCACCGACGACGACTTCCGCTCTGATCTCTACCTCGTCTCCCGGCTCCGTGTACTCTCTCCATTCGTACTTGTATTTGATATCGACCCACCTGATGGTGATGGGTTCGTCCTCTCTATCCACCAACGTAGTGGTATAGATGATCTGATGAGTATCTCTCTTACGGATCATGAGTTCGATATCGGGTTCATCGACAGGGACATCATCGTCTTCATCTATGAAGATCACAACGACCTGTCCAGAAGACCAGGTATCATCTGAATTTAACATATCGTCATCCAGTCGATAGGTTTCGCCTTCTATAGACAATATAAATTCCAAGTTGCCTATCTCTAGAGATGCACCGCCTCTGTGAGTTATATTTATATAAGCAGCGTCCTCGATGCGCTCAAAATTCGCTTCGAAGTCGGCATGGTCTCTTTCTTCCGGTTCGTCCATCTGAGTCACGACGGCAAAAACACTAGTGAACAGCACCACAGTTATGGCCAAAGTCAAAATAGTACCGACCACCTCGGATACACCGCCTTCGTCTCCTTTAAATCTTTTAAATTTTTTAAATCTTCTTAAGGGTCTATTCAGGGGCATGTTTTGAAAAACCTCCTCTTTTTATTGATAATGATAGCTTTTCTCACTTATTTAAAAGTTGTCCGGTAATTTACATCCTAACATGGGAAACTACAGTATAGAGGAAAACTTTATTAGACAAATACGCATTATCGAGTATAGTCTAATAGGTGTTAACATGGGAGACGAAGAAGGAAACAAGATAGGATTGTTGGAAAGAGCCAAGGGATTCTTCAAGAAAAAGGCGATCACCCCTTCGGATAAGGTCGATGAGCATCTTACAAAAAATTTAGCTGGATATGTGGACGAATACAAACTAGCGACAAAATCAGACCTTAACGGGATAGACAAAAAGATAGAAGGCTTCATGGCCGAGATATCGGATCTCAACGATTGGAAAGAGACCACGGAAGAAAGAGTACATAGAGACAGAGCCATCATCGAAGAGATGGAAGAAAAACTGGGGATCGATTTTGATGCTGAAGAGATCAAGGAGGGATCATGATGGAGTGGTACATACTCGTGCTGATAATACTATTGGTCATACTCATCATGATAGGTATATTCCTTTTCTTCAAGCATCGTGCTAGGAAGAAAGCCTTGGAAAAGAAATACGGCAGAGTACCGAGCCACATCGAACTGTACTTTAAAGAGTACTTTGACAGCATTATAGACAATTGGGACCTTGTAAAAAAGGACAAAGTGGACCGATGGGTCGACGATATGGACGATAGGGTAGAAACGGTATCCACCGACATAGAAGAGTTGAAAGCTAACAAAGTAGAGATAGACCAAGAGCTGACCGCGGTGGAGAAAAGGATAGAGACCCTAGCGGAAAAAGGGAGGTAAAACAACATGTCTCTTGCAGATACCATCTCCCAAAATTTTCTTCCCATCTTTTACTCTATAATAGTAGTTATCATCTTGGCCATCATCGCTAAGGTGATAATAACCAGAGAGAAGGCAAAGGAGAAAAAAGACCTCGGCGATATGAGGCTAAAATTCCAGAAACTAGAGATGGCAAAGAAAGAAAGACACATAGACAAGCTGAAAGAAGCTTCGATGATGTTGAAGGACGATGAAAAAAAGAAGTTGGACCACATCGAAAGGGACAAGGCGATCTTGTCTAGAAGGGCTTTAGCCCTCATGAGCGAGGTAGAGGAAAGGATGCAGAGACTAGAAAGAGGTTCGGAAAATGCTAAGTTGTTGAAGACCATGAGTGAAGTTAAAAAAGCCGAAAGAGAATTGTTTGGTAAGGAGGATTAGATATGGCTGAATTTGTGAATGAAAACATAAGAAAGGGTTCGAACGTTTTGGATAGGATCGAAGAATCTCTCTTCCCAGGAGAGATCGAGATAGAAGGAAGTGGTTATCAAAGAAGGATGTTCGATAAAAGGATAGAAAAATATCTCGACGAGCACTTCGAGGAATACATAGAAGAATTTAACCTGGTCAGAGAGATCGACCTACACATCTATGAGGAAAAATTGGAGCACTGCCAAGAGGAAACAGAAGAGCTCAAGGAATTCCAAAAAGATGTGAAGGACGAGCTGAAACTATTCAAAGCTAGGTTGGACCGTATAGAAAAAGAACTCCAACGCTAGGAGCGTGTACCCCTTGAGAAAAGCTGTGCCGAGCAAACGATTGAAGAGGGTCATAAATTGCTATGTCCTCGCCCAGGACGATCCTTACAACAAGAGGAAAATAAAGCTGCTCCAGAGATATCTATACCAAAAAAACATAGGGAACGTGAGCAGAAGGGTGTTGAAGAAGCATATATCCCGACAATTAAAAGCTAGAAAAGAAAAGAAAAGGGTATTCAGGATGGAGACCGCCCTATTCAACAAAGAGAGAGAACCGAAGATGATAAAATACGGCTCCGCCTTCTGCCCCAACTGCGATATGTACAAGAATTATCTGAAAGAATGTCCATATTGCAACAAACTCGAATTGACTAGATAGGAGATATTTACATGAGATCTGTACTGTATTCGGAAATCTTGAGGAAAAGGGTGAACACACCCAAAACAAAAGGAAAGTCAAAGCTAGTGGAGATATTGGTGCTCAGAAAAAAAGATAAGTGGCAAGTCGAAGAAGTCATGATAGAGTCTGGGATGGTGAACAGAAAAGGCGTGTTCTTCTCTGTTTCAGACGTTAAATACGATCGAGAGAAAAAGGTCATAGAACTGTCCAAACCTTTGGAGAAGGGCAGAAGATCGCCGAAAGAGCACGAATTGTTCCTTTCACGCGTCGATGGAAGCAAAGTCATATCTCACGATGGAAAGGAATTGGGAAGGATATACGATTTTGAGATGTATACGGAGATAACTCCATGGAAGGTCTGGAAGATGCTGATAAACCCTTCAGGTCTGTCTCCGTTGAAGAGGAGAGACAAGATACCAACCAAGGCCGTGAAAGATGTCACGAGTAAAAAGATAAAGCTCAAAAAAGGATGGGGGAAGGTATAGGAAGATGATATTGAGAGTATTGATGATAGCTATAGTGATATTGGTCATATATTCAGTTATACTCACTTATCTTTACAGGAAGAAAAGTAAAGATAAAGGATCGGACGTTCCAAAGAGCAAAGTAGATAAAAAGATAAGCGATATACGAGGAAGGTTGGAACATATCAAAACAAGAAGATACCCCGTAAAGATAAATTTAGAGGAGGAAAGAAAATGATGGTAGATGTAAAGGTTAAAAAAAGCAAGATAGGCAAAACAGGTAGAACCCGTGTGTGCCAAAACGCATTGGAAAGTTTGGAGTTAGAAGATGGAACAGACATCGTTATAACTTCTGATGAAAAAAGCATAACTTTGAAGGCTTTTACCGACGATCTAGTGGAAGAAGGCGTGATCTATCTGAGAGAAAAGGATATGAATAGCTTGAAGGTGAATGAAGACGACATAGTGTCGATCTCACCTCATGAAACACTCACAAAAAAAGCCAAAGAAAAAGTACCTTGGCCAAAAAAAGACAAAGACGAGGAAGAGTAAAAGTTAAATCCGTCGATATACTAAAAAAGGATGGGATGCCGCGATGTGTAAGTATCAATTCGGAGAAGAAAAATGTTCACACCCCCGCAACATGGCGTTGGAGTGTGTTGGAGAGAGTAGATGCACGTTGTCTGATGATCCATTGGTAGAAGATATCCTAGAGATGGAAACGGACACTATAACCAAAGAAGAAGAAGAACCTTCAGAGCAGGAAGGGTGTCCGAACACCGAAACCGGGATATACTGTAAAAAGTACGGCTATTTTCACTGTGCGGGGGAAGATAATTGTGATACAAGAGATGAATACGTCGATCACCTGATGGAACATAAAGAAGAGATCCAGAACAAAGATATAGAAGAAAAGCTTAAAAAAGACTGATATTCAACCTACCGGAAGATCATCCCCCCCATAGAACGCGTCTTGGACCGCCGTGTATATGTCTTCCATGCCGTACATATCAACGCTTGAAACCGGAAAGATACCTCTTTGGAGACCCATGTTCTGAAGGCTCTTGATCAATTCTATGCTAACCTGTGTTTCTGTGACCGCACTTTCTCTCAGGGCCGAATCTAGATGCCAAAAATCCTTCGACCACTTTTTTATCATACCCAACTCTTTGTCAGAGAGGATATCCGACTTGGAAAGTATGGGAAGGTAAGGGATATCGAACCTGAACTGAGTAGTAGCGGCTAAAGTCATCAACGAAACAAAACCCGAAGGCTGTTTTGAAAGTACTGGATCGAACAGGAAGGAGATCAACGACTTTTCGCCCAACGTTCTGACCATCTCACGGCTGGCCTGTCTAAATGTGAACAACTCCATCTGGCCGGGTGTGTCTATCAAGAAGTAGTGGCACTCGAACTCTTCCATGACATCTTTTATCTCACCAGCGTTCATGGCCACCATATCCGCCGATACTATCTGGGCTCCGTTGGGACCGAGTTCGTGTTCCGCCATGACCTCGCGGAGAGAGATCCAATCTCTCACGTCGATATCCACGTTATAAGGCAGATCATCTGCTCCCGGGTCAAGGTTCACCGTAACAGCTTGATAGCCGTGCAGCTCCATCCAATCCTTGAAAGTTTTAGTCAGAGTGGTTTTTCCAGAACCAGCAGTTCCTACGAAGTACAGATTCACAGACATAAGCGTCGATGGATATCATAGCAAAAAAGTTTTTTGGCTAGATCACCCGGGAAGAGTTGCGATGAGCATGGTTATCTCCTCCTCATCTTCGTCCTTTTTATCATCCAGCTCGTCTAACTTTTTTATGGTCTCCTTGAAGATCTCGTCCACTTTATCCATGTTCTCTTCAGTGAACGATATCTTCTTGAAGGATACCCAGCCCACTTCCTGATCTATGCGCTCTTTATCTTGTATATATCTTATACCTCGATTCGCCATACCTTTGATAGTGCCCAAAGCCGCTATCTTATAATTTTTCTTCTCCTCGATGGTCAGGTCGTCCCAAACCTTGGAGGAGTTCAGCCATTCTTCTTCTACGTCGTAGTATCTTTTGACTATGTTCCCCAGGGTTTCCTCTCTAGAAACGTGTATCAGACCGGCATCCAACAACTGATGTACGTGGTGGTGTGTGGTCTGAGGGGTTATGCCGATCTCTTCGGCCAGCTCACTTATGGTCTTTTCTTCTTCCAACAAAAGGGCCATTATCTGCAGTCGCGACGCATTAGATAGGACCTTTATCTGATCAACGCTCGGTTCCAAGTCTTCAGGCATGATAACACCTATAAGATGACATCTAAACGTACAAATAGGTCCGAAATATTTAAATATTACCCCTGCCCTATTACGATTAAGACGCCATCTAAACGAAAAGAAAGATGAAAAACGAAAAGGAGGAATAAACATGGTAATAAAACTAAGACACGAAAAGACAGGCAGCAGATGGGTAGTTACAAGCCCCGAAACCGCGTGGTATGCAGAGGAACCTGTCCTCCCTCGCTAAACGGGGCCTACCCACTGCTAAAACCTTTTACCTTTTTTTAAAAAAGATCAGACCGAAGGGGTTTTCTCAGAACTCATAGGGTTAATCATCGCCTGAAGGCTCATATCAAGCTCGTCATCATCGAACCCGTCAAAGCTTTTCAACAGCTCTTTCGATCCTGTCCATGGCTTCTTGTATATTTTCCTTAGAATTGGCGAAGGACAAACGCAGATGTTTTTTACCTCTGTCCCCGAATGCGGACCCAGGAGTTGTTGCAACCTTCGCCTCTCTTAGCAGATACATGGACATCTCCATACAATCCTTATCATGATCAAATGAAGGGAACGTATAAAAAGTTGATTCGGGCTTATCACATTCGAAACCGTCTATCTCTTTCAATCTTTTGATCACTATCTCTCTTCTTTCTCTATATCTGTCCATCATATGCTCAAAAGCTTTCTCCGACTTCTCTTTCTCATTCAGGGCTACGTACGCCGCCTTCTGTCCGAAAGAAGTGGCACAAGTGACCGAATGCGTCTGTATCTTAGCTATATTTTCCAACAACTCTTTGGTACAGGCTAACCACCCGATACGCCATCCCGTCATGGCATAAGCTTTGGAAAAGCCGTTGACCGTTATGGTCCTTTCTCTCATACCGTCCAAGGACGCTATAGAGACGTGTTCGCCTTCGAAGACCAGTTTTTCGTAGACCTCGTCAGTTACCACGAGCAGATCGTTATCTACCGCCAGGTCTCTCACCATCTTGAGTTCTTCCTTGTTCATCATCTTCCCTGTGGGGTTGCAGGGCGAGTTCAATATCATCATGTCCGCTCTTGAAGTGATGGCTTCTTGTAACTCCTCCTGCCCTAAACGAGCGTCCTCTTCTCGCACCGGAACCCTTCGCAAGATGCCGTCGGCGAACTTTACTATGGGTTCGTAAGAAACCCAAGCAGGATCGGGTAATATGACTTCGGCACCATCATCAAGATGAGCCAGTACGGACATGAATATAGCATGCTTTGTGGGCGTAACCAGTATATTTTCAGAAGAAAAATCCAGATCGTTTTCCTTTCTACTCTTCTCAGCGATGGCCTCTCGGAGTTCCGCTATACCCTTGGGAGGTGTGTAATGGGTGAAACCCTCTTTCATGGCTTCATAGGCCGCTTCGATGATAAAATCAGGAGTATCGAAGTCGGGTTCTCCTATTGCAAGAGAGATGATATCTTCGCCACCGTCCTTCATCTCTTTAGCTAGTTTTGAGATCCTCATGGTGGCCGAAAAGGAGACGTCGAGCATCCTTTTTACATGTTCTTCCATCTTTTAACCTCGGTCATCCAAGAAGTTCAAATAATAATCCTTTTTGCGCATGCAAACGGTTCTCCGCTTGATCCAAGACAACGGAATGAGGACCGTCCAAAACTTCGCTGGTTATCTCTACACCTCTATGTGCAGGTAGGCAGTGCATCACTATGACCTCGTCGTCCGCCCTTTCCACCAACTCTTTATTGACTTGATATTCCATGAGGTCCTTTTTCCTTCTTTCAGCCTCTTCTTCATCACCCATGGATACCCAAACATCGGTATATATCACGTCGGCGCCTTTTACCGCCTCTTTCGGGCTATCCTCCTGGGTAATATTCACGCCGTACTCTTCACCGAGTTCCAGCGCCCTTTCGTATATCTCATCATCGGGCTTATAATCATCAGGAGTACAGGCCACCATGTCCATACCCACCACGGGAGAACCTAAAAGCAAAGAATGGCAAACGTTGTTGCCGTCACCGACATATACTAATTTTTGATTGAAATTCCCTTTTTTCTCCAATATGGTTAGGAAGTCCGCTAGTATCTGGCACGGATGTTCTCTGTCGTCCAAGCCGCTGATAACAGGTACAGATGAATTTTCAGCCAACTCTAACATCATCTCGTGTTCGAAGGCACGATACATTATACCGTCAACGTATCTGCTGAGAACTCTAGCGGTATCTGCTATGGTTTCGCCCCTTCCGAGTTGAAGATCTTTGGGGCTCAGATATAACGCATGTCCGCCGAGCTGAGTCATGCCCACTTCAAATGAGATCCTGGTCCTGGTACTCGGCTTTTCGAATATCATCGCCAAGCTTTTATCTTCCAAGGAACGGATGGATTCGCCGTTCTTGTACTTCTTTTTCATCTCTCCTGCTATCCTCAATATCTCTTTCAGGTTTTTTTCAACATCTAAGATCGATATCACATTTTTTGTCATTTTTTCACCTAAATCTACCATCGGTCAGTTTAGACATTATATCCACATACAGCTCTGTGGTTTCTTCCACCACGTCAGGGGGCAGTGGAGGCAGCGGAGGTTCTTCTCTACCGTTACGCCTGGCCTCCATAAGCTCTTCATGGTAACCTATCTTTCTATAATACTGCCTGACGAATTCTTTGCTTTTCTGAACTATGTCGCCTTTTTGGTACTCTTCTTTTACCCACCATCTGTCCTCGTCGGCGGTCCCGAACGTATCGATCACCATGGGTTCCCTGTTCTCATCCATAGCGAATTCTTTCTTACCGTCGACATGTAAAAGATCGTTTTTTTCTACGTTCTCCTTTATCATCTCATCTATGGCGAACACCATCTCCTTTATCTTAAAGAACTCTACCTCTGTCAGACCGGAGATGGAAAGAGCCTCTTCCATGGTCAATCTCTTATCGTACTCTTCCAATTTAGTGGTGACTTCAAAACAGGGTTCAGGCAGCATATCGCCGTACTCAGGCTTTTCACTGAACCCATACGTTTCATGATCTACTTCTCCACGCTCTATCTTGTCATATAGGGAGCCGGCTACAAAATATCTAGCTATGAATTCCAAGGGGATCAGATAATCAGTGGTTTCTTCATCGAGCTTATCGTAATCACCTATGACTTCAACCCTTCTGACCTCCATCTGTTTATCATCGATCCTATCTATAAAATGGGTCTTGTATCCCAAGCCCTCCAGCTTCTCGAACCAGTAAGAAGAAGTCTTACAGAGCGTCTCACCCTTCCTTGGTATCTCGTTGGGCACGACCTTATCGAAAACGGAGATGTTATCTGTGAACAGAAATTCTAAACGGTCTTTGCTCACCTCGTAAACCTCTTTGACTTTTCCTTTCCTTATCAACTTCTTCATATGGCAGCACCAAAATCTTAGGGTTGTACGATATGGGATGTGTATTTAATATTTATGTATTATTGAGCGGTAACATCATCACTCCTCTTCTTCGAGATAGTCCTTAGCTTTTTCGAGTAGATTTTTTGCGTTCCTGAACGTGACCTTTTCTTTTGCCTCTTCAAAGGGCAGCCATATGAAACCACGATGTTCGTTGGAGATGGATACATCCTTTTTTTCCGTCTCTCCAAGAAGATAGATGACCTTTTTATGAGAGAGTTCGTTCCTTTTTTTGAAAAAGTACTCGATCTCTTCTTTAAAACCGTCTTTCAGCTCCAGCTCGTCACTAGCTATGCCTGTTTCTTCTCTCAACTCTCTCAAGGCCGTATCTCTCTCATTTTCGCCCTGCTCGATGTGACCCTTGGGGAAGTCCCAATGGCCCGCGGGATAAAGAAGTAAGAGATACTTCCTAGGACTTTCAGCCCTGTACGCGATGATACCTGCAGATACTTCGTCCATCATTTTATCCATACAACGGCGGGTGTGCAGATTTTCGTTCCATGTCGTCCTGAGCCTTGTTAGCCTGATCCACCATCTGTGCGTACTGTTCTTCCAATTGCTCAGCGCTTTCCAAGAGCATTTCCGTCTCTATATCGATCCCTCTGTACTCGGAAAATCTTTGCAACAATATCGCAGATGCTCTAGGATCCGGCATATTGGGATTACCCTCGACCAACATGCCTATGGCCTTGACTTCTTTCTCATTTGCATCGAGCAATAAAGAGCTGGATATACCAGAAACCGCTCCTCTTGAGATGATATCTATGTTCAATTCTTCAGCTCCCTCTTTTGCTTTGTGTGAGCTCAAAACGCCCCATACCTTTCTTTCCCCTTCTAGTTCAACCGACTTCTCCGCGTTTTCACTTTTCGGTATGCCGTCGAATATGATCACTTCTTCGACATTGCAATCCAGGGCGAAGTCGATTATGGTCTCGGCAAGATTTGCCGTCAAGTTCGGAGGTATGATCATATCGGATTTTACCAGTAAGAATTTCTCACCGGCAAAAAACCGTACGGGCCTCCTGGGTATGCCGTCGAATATCACCGCAGTGGGAGGAAATTTATCACAGTGTACGGACGCCACCTGTTTTAGATCAAGAGTATTTATCAATTGTTCGGAGGCTATACCACCTATCAAACCAGTGCCGGGAAAACCCGCGACCAATATATCATAATCCGGTACCTCATCATCCTCCAATACTACATCAAAAGCAATATCGTTCTCATAGGTAAGTTTTTCTTTTGCCATGTCATATCACTATGACCGTAAATAAGGTACTGCTACTTTTTATTTTTGGCCATTTTAAACCATAATTTTTTATCTCACGGTACGGTTTTAGTCGCGGTAAAGGTGAGATGATGGAGACAAAAAGTGAAGAAGAACATCCCAAACTACAAGTCGCTTTGGACCTGATGAATATAAAGAGAGCGGTAAGGATCGGAAAAAAGGCAGTCGAAGGAGGTGTGGACTGGGTCGAGGCCGGAACACCTCTTATAAAATCGGAAGGGATGAACGCCGTACGAAGATTGAAAAAGGAATTCCCTAAAAAAAAGATAGTCGCCGACATGAAGACCATGGACGTGGGAAGTGTAGAAGTGGAGATGGCGGCAAAAGCCGGGGCGGACATAATAGGTATACTAGGGGCTGCAGACGATGAAACTCTAAAAGAAGGCATAAGATCCGCAAAAAATTACGACGCGGAGATCCTTGCCGACCTGATCCAAGTAGAAGATAAAGTGAAAAGAGCAAAAGAAGTGACCGAGTTGGGTGTGAACTACATAGGAGTCCACGTAGGAGTGGATGCCCAGATGAAAGGGATGGATCCTAGTGAACTTGTCAAAAATATCTCTGGCGCGACTCACCTTCCCATAGCGGCGGCTGGTGGGTTGAACTCAGAAACTGCTCCAGATATAGTAAAAAATGGTGCGGATATAATCATAGTAGGAGGCGCCATCATAAAAGCTAAAGACGTGAAAAAGGCGACTCAAGACCTGAAAAAAGCTATCTCGGAAGGCGTAAGTATAAAGTCGGAAATCAAGAAAAAGAGAGGGAGTGCCGAGATAAGAAACGTGTTCCAAGACGTATCAACACCAAATATTTCGGATGCCATGCACAGGGAACCCTGTATGAAAGGCATAAGACCCGTTACCACCGAAGGTAAAAAAATCATCGGTAGAGCATTCACGGTCAGAACTGTGGACGGCGACTGGGCCAAGCCGGTCGAGGCCATCGAAGAAGCGGATCAGAACCAAGTTATCGTCATCGATGCGGGCGGAGGTAAAACGGCCGTGTGGGGAGAACTCGCATCCTGGTCCTGTAAACAGAAAGGCATCGAAGGAGTGGTGATCGACGGCGCAGTCCGTGATGTGGATGATATAAAAGAGTTAGGTCTCCCCATCTTCGCAAGATACATAGCATCCAACGCCGGCGACCCCAAGGGATACGGCGCCCTGGATGACAAGATAATCTGTGGAGGTAGAAAAGTAAAACCAGGTGACTGGATAATAGGTGACGACAGTGGAGTCGTAGTGGTTCCAAAAGAAGAAGCGCTGCAGGTGGCCAACCGTTCTTTGGACGTTATGGAGAGAGAGAACAGGGTGAGAGAGGAGATAAAAGAGGGAAGAACGCTCTCCGTAGTGATGGAACTCGAAAGATGGGAAAAGAAAAAGTGACCCCGAAGATCACCTTTCCTCGAAGTGATCAGCTCTCGCCACGCTAAGGTCATACTCTTGGGCCCAAGATCTTACTCTTTCTCTTTCTTTGCCAGAAGTACTGCTCCTGTCGAAATATACGTGATCTAGATCAGGAGTCTTTTTAACCAACTCTCCAAAACTTTCTCTTGTCAGGTATTTAAGGCCCCAGTCCGGTACCATATGACCTATGGATACCTTTCTTCTCAAGGCCAACTGACTGAAACGAGGTGCATAATGTCCTCCTCCGATACCCACGACCACGGGCTCTTTTTTATCTACTTTACCTTTGACCATTTTACTCATGACCGTCTCTGCGATGACCTCACCGGCTCTTTTATCCGTCCATGCACCACTGTCGCTGCCTATCTCTATGTAGTAAGTAGGCTTTTTTAAAAAAGGCCCGTGATGCGTCGCTTCCAACGATATCTCATACTCGTCGTCGAGCTCTTTTTTCTCCGCTCTATCCTTCAATATCAACAATGCCCTTGTCATCTTGTATGGTGAACAAAGAACGAGTTTTTCATCCGATCCACCAAATTTTGCCTCGCCGTAGTTGCCGATGGGATGCACTGTCAGAGAATCAACACCTGCCTTTGAAGAATGCCTTGAGATGAAAACCAGCTCGTCGAACTCGATGTTTAACGTATCCTGTACCTCTTCATCGAGATCATCACAATATATGTGATGATTTTCTACCATGACCATGTGATCGTTTCCATTTTTGTAAACGGGATTATTTTGAAATTCGTCGATCTCTTCCCATCCGTCCCCCTTTTCAAGCATGCGGGACAGTATGTTTTTGCTGGCCTCATCCTGGTCCGAAGAAACGATCAATCTCATGGTAAGACTTAACGAGGCCGTTTAGATATATCTTTTGATAAATGATTTATAGGTAAAAAGCATACTCGGTACGATGGTCGATCAAAACCAGGTCTTAGACAAGATGACAAAGGATCTCCAAGAGTTGATCGAGTACTCTCCTAGATCTGCCGACGAACTTGAAAAACTATCACTCCACTCCATCTTGCTGGTGATCTCAGGATACATGGCGTTGGGTATAGGAACACTTCATTTCGTGCTTTCAGTCATCGGCGACTTCCGTGCCGCTCTCATCTTTCATCTGGTCATAAACGTCGTCTTTGGATTAGCTATTTTGATCTCCTACTCGAGGATAAAAAGAGACCTAGAAGCAAAAAAGTGGGCCGTTCTATCCCTGATCTTTTCTATAGTCTTGGTGACTTTTGGCGGTATCGTAGGGATACTAGCGGGGTTAGTGGCTCTTTTCGGAGGTGCTTTGGCCCTACTCGCCACATTCGACAGGGGTCTTGAGATTTAGGTCACAAAAGGCCAGGGGGAAATTTAATATCATACCGACATCATCCCTCATAAGGTGGGTAAATTGAAAGAAGAAAAAGTCAGTAGGATAGTTTCAAACCTCATGAAGATATCGGCCGAAAGTTCCCCCAAAGCATCGGGAGACTATCTTGATATAGTGGTACTCGACGACGCAGAAAGAGAGATGCTAGCTGAGGAGATGTTTCAACTATCCAACGAGTTGGAAGATGAGACGTACAGCGAAAAAGGCGAAGCCGTAGAGGCATCGGAAGAAGTGATACTCATCGGTTTGAACGAACACCCTCCTTTAGGGTTGAACTGTAGGGCCTGTGGTTACGACGATTGTAATGAACTATCGGATGCTGAAGAGACTGAAGATATCTTTAAAGGACCTAACTGCACCTTCAGATTGTTGGACCTTGGTACCGCTTTAGGTAACTCTTTGAGTACCGCGGATATACACGGATTTCAACCTGATATATCCATAAGAGGAGGTCTAGCCGCTAAACACCTTGGCCTTATAGATGCTAATATATGTCTAGCCGTCACCACAAAAGTTGTCAAAGATAAAAATTATTTCACACCTTGATCCGGTATCATATCTTCTCTAAACCCAAGATAAGTTCCGTCGAGTAGATACAACTTTTCTTTACTCAATCTTTTATTTCTCAGGAACGGTCCCATATAAGGGTCTTTCCGAACATTGACGCTGATACCGCCTAAAAGAGGATTAAAATGAGGCATGACTATGGCTTCACCCTTTCCTCCTTCCCACTGGTAATCCAACCTGATCCAGCATTCCTTTTTCTCCTTGTTTTTAAAAGAATCTATAAAGGAGACGGCAGGGTGAACATGAGCGAGAACGACTTTCTTTGTTGAGAGTACTTTTTCAGAAGGAGTCGCGTGGCCGTGGAAAAAACCTATCTCATCGATCACCGTTCCGCTGGGATCGTGCACTACCACATCCGACGGAATATATTTGGATATGCCTCCGTCGTGATTACCCGGGATCAGATGTATCTCATCTACAACTTTCAACCACTCGTCCACCATCCTCGGTATGTCCCTATACTCCTGCCACGTAGCTTTAGGGATATTGTGCTTAAAATCACCATCGATTATGAGGCGTTTTACATCTTTTTTTTCGAGCATCTCATAGATGGACTTTGTCATACGGTCAGACTGGTCAGGGATGTTTATTCCCTTCTTTTCTAGTTCTCTTTCATAACCCAGGTGGATATCCGCTACTACTAGATTGTCTTCAGCCTTCAAAAGTCGGCGATTCCAGATGGGTTCCATTTTTTTATCTCTACGATACCTACAGGTGAGGGAGGTATTTATCTATCTCCCATCGGGTCACCTGTTTTCTATACTCGCGCCACTCCTCTTTTTTATTGTGGAGATAATGTTGAAAGGTGTGTTCTCCCAAGATATCTTTCACAAAATCGCTCTCTTCCATCACCAATAAAGCATGACCTAGGTTGTAAGGTAATGATTCGATACCTCTTTCCTTTCGTTCTTCCTTCGACATGGAAAAAAGATCTTCTTTTACAGGTTCACCGGGTTCGATCTCATTTTCTATACCGTCAAGACCCGCCCGCAGCAGAAGAGCAAATTGAAGATAGGGGTTACCTGCGGGATCAGGATTCCTTATCTCAACTCTGGTTCCCATACCTCTACCTGCAGGTACCCTAGCTAGCACACTCCGATTAAGATATGCCCAGGAAACATAAACAGGAGCCTCATAACCCGGGATCAACCTCTTATACGAATTGACCCAGGAATTTTGAACTGCGTTCATCTCCCGTGCATGCTTCAAAAGTCCTCCGATGTAATAGCGAGCTAGATCACTCAAACCCTCTGGATCATCTTCATCATAAAAGTAATTCTTGTTCTCACCCAACAAGCTTTGGTGTATATGCATCCCAGTACCGTTAACATCGGCGATGGGTTTGGGCATGAACGTTGCGTGGAGTCCGTTCAATTTGGCTACCGTCTTTATAGTATGTTTAAGAGTCATGATTTGGTCCGCTATGGTAAGACCGTCGTCGAACCTGAGGTCTATCTCATGTTGACCCGCTGCACCCTCGTGATGTGACGCTTCTACTTCGAACCCCATATCATCGAAATAAAGATTGCACTCTTTTCTGACTTTATCTGCTCTATCCAGCGGCATCAGATCGAAATAGCCTCCGTTGTCATCGGGCTTGACCGTAGGCCTTCCGTTTTCGTCGGTTTTGAACAGAAAAAATTCGTACTCGGGACCTACATTGAACTCGTAACCTTTTTTCTCCGCTTTAGCCATCTGACTTTGAAGTATGAATCTAGGATCCCCTTCGAATCTTTCTCCGTCCGATGTGTAGATATCACATATCAACCGGCCCGTCTTGATCTTTTCTTCGATCCATGGAAATACAAGAAAAGTATCTAGGTCGGGATAGGCTCTCAGGTCAGATTCGTCGATGGTAGCGTAACCCATTATAGACGAACCGTCAAAAAGAACACCTTCTTCTATGGCACGTTCCAGATGTGAGGTGGGAATAGATACGGATTTGACCCCTCCGAGAAGATCCATGAACTGCATCTCTACAAACCTAACTTTTTTTTCTTTTACCTCTTCTATCAATTCGTTTTTTTTCAAGATATCACCTTGCGTTATGACCATTCAACTTCAACCCGAATGAAAGAGAAGTATATAAATGAAATGGCTTAACGATACTTATCTTTAAATATATCATATCGATAACGAGTTGATGTTATCCAACGCCTCCTTTATATCTGGAGATATGATAGGTGTCTTGTCAGTATACATCTATGTAGGATTGCTGTTGCTGTTATGTACCGTAGCTTTAAAAGAGAGACCGTTCTTCGGCAGAAAATTTCTTCACTTTATGGTGGGCAATATAATATTTTTACTTCCTTTATTCGATACTAGAAGAGCCATGGTATTATACGCCGCATTTCCTTTCGTGATACTGACTTTTCTTATAAGCGAGAGTTCTCCCCTAGAGATCACCAGTAAACTGTCATCAAAGGGGCATGATCTCGGTCTTTTTTACTATGCTATATCTTGGACGGTACTGGCTTTTTTCTTTTTTGAAACGCCGGAGGTGATCGCCATCGGTATCGCGGCCATGTCCTACGGAGACGGGATGGCGGGATACGTAGGGAAAAAATACGGGAAATACAAGTTCTCCCTCTTACCGTCCTGTGAAAAGAGTTTAGAAGGGTCTATGACTATGTTCGTCACCACTTTTGCCGTTATACCTTTTATCCTCTTGTACTTCGGTGTGAACATGCCTGCACTTTATGTTATATTCGTGGTCTCACTCTCCGCAACGGTCATAGAGGCCGTCATAGGAAGGGGATTCGACAACCTGACCATAGCCATACTTACGGCGATAATTTATTATACCATGGTTCACTCCGTCGTATAAGATGCGATTTATAGTAGTGGACGGATTGGATGCAGCAGGAAAAGATACACATGCTCTGCTCATAAAACGAAGATATGAAAAGAAAGGAGAAAAGGTGATAATCCGTTCACATCCTTCCACGGACAACATGTTCGGATACCAAGCGAAAAAAGCACTACTGGAAGGAGGTAAACTATCTAAGACCAAAGCGAGCATCTTTTTTGCACTAGACGTTTTCTATTCACTCATCAATTATTATGGAAAGGCAGACACGGTGATCTTTGTGAGATACTTATGTGGAATAGCTTATCTTCCGCGTTCCATGGTAAAAAAACTCTACACCGTGTGCTCAAAGATCTTTCCTACATCGAACTATATGTTCTTTTTAGACGTTGACCCTGATGAAGCTTTAAGAAGAGTAGAAGATGAAAGAGAGGAGACCGAAATATTCGAAAACAAAAAAGATCTTATCAAGGTAAAAAAGAAGGCCTTATCCATGGTAGAGGATTGGCATAGGATCGATACCACCCAGCCCATCCCCCAAGCTCGAAAGGAGATAGAAGATATATTAGAAAAAGAAGATCGAGCTAACGGTTTTATCAAAAGGGAAAGACCAGATAAATTGGAAACCGCGAACGAACAAAAACGAAAAAAAAAGATAGTGGCTGAAAGCGAAGCTTAGAAAAATTAATAGACCATCTGTTTTTTTGAAGTGGTAACATGACACACATAATATTGGATACCAACGCCCTGCTGATGCCTTTCCAATTCAACTTGAACTTAGATGACGAAATAGAAAGATTGTTGGGAGATGTGTCCTCGAAGGTCTATGTTCCTTCCTCGGTCACCAAGGAGTTGAAGGGTTTGGGAAAAAAAGGAGCGTTAAAACTCAGCGAGAAGTACAAAGATATAGATGTAGAAAAAAAGGGCGACGACGGTGTGTTGGAAGCCGCTGAAAAACTGCAAGGGATAATAGTGACCAACGACAGTGAGTTGAAGAAAAGAGCCTTGAAAAGAAAGATACCGGTGGCATACCTTCGCTCTAGGTCGCATCTAGAATTGGCCGGAGAAGATTGGTTGTTCAGAGAAAAGAAAGGAAACATCGTAAAGCTAAAGGGAGAAGTTGTTTCCGGAGTCAACGAGGGGCAGTATTTTTTGAGTATAAACGGGTACAAAGACCGATTCAAAGACAGATTCGGATTCGAACCCTTCGAAGGCACGCTCAACGTAAGATTGGAAGGGGAGTACCTAGACCGATACGAGGAGCTGAAGGAAAATGAGGGAACAGTGATCAAAAGATTCCACGAAAACGGTCGTGATTACGGAAGCGTAAGGTGCTTCAGATGTAAGATAAATAACAACAGCAAAGGGTCCAGCATAGACCTTGGAACCTTGTTGATACTCCCTGAGAAGACTAGATATGAAAAGGTATTGGAGATCATCTCTAAATACGAGTTGAGAGACGTCTTGAACCTAGAGGACGGAGACGAGCTCGAGATATTCGTCCATCTAGACTAAAAATTATCTTCTACGTACTCCAGAACAGATTTGAATAGTGTCTTTCCATCGCCTCTATTTTCTTTCAAACCTTTCCTGGTCCAATCCGGATTCGTATATGGATCAAAAACCCTTTCCGGGTGCGGCATCAGACCAAGAACGTTACCTTCAGGATTACAGATACCTGCGATGTTATCTAAAGAACCGTTGGGATTCCAAGGGTATTCGGGTTCTCCTCCGTCGGGCGCGGTATAACGGAAAACGATCTGATCATTCTTCTCTAGTTCTTCTAGGGATATACTTTCATCCAGTACAAATTTACCTTCCTTATGCGCCGAGGGGTAGAGAACTATCTCATGTTCTTTGTAGCCGCGAGTGAACACACAGTTCGAGTTATCTTCAACTTTGAGCAGGGTAGGTCTACATTCGAACCTGTTACTGTCGTTGGTTTCCAAGGCAGCCTTGGGTACCTGGCTGATGGTTTTATCCACTGCAGGCAGGAGTCCCATCTCAACTAGTATCTGAAAACCGTTGCAGACCCCCAAAACGGGTTTTCCCGTTTCCACGAAATTTTTTAACTCTTCACCCAACGCACTTTTGGTTCTAGCACCGAATATAGCGCCGGCTCTGATATAATCTCCTGCAGAGAATCCTCCTGGAATCATCAATATGTCGTATCCGTCTAAAGACCTTTCTTCATCTTCAAGAACGTCCTTTGAAAGAAGCTGTTTCAGATGGACTTTCTCCGCATTTGCTCCTAAACGTTTGAAAGCCAGGTATGATTCCTCTTCACAGTTCGTTCCCTCGATACGCAAAACCGCTACATCAACATCTTCCCGTTTCAAGTTTATCTCCTGATCCACAGGACGAGTACTTTCTAATAATTTTTTCTATCGGAATGGGTGCTGCTAGTCAAATTTGATATTCCATATAAGGTACAACGGTTTTCCTTCAACGTCAGTTACCGATGTGAATCTCCCTTCAAGAGAGATCTCTTCATCATCTTTGGTGGTTCCGGTCACCACTAGACTTTCTTCTTTGACTTCGCCCTTGAACATCTCATGGAAAAGTTCATGCAGCTTTTCCGCATCCTTTTTGATGAGTATATCTGTGCATTCCTTCTCTGAGAGTTCTTCTTCAGAGTAGCCTAACAAGTGGCAAAAATTATGGTTGACTTCTTTGCATCTACCCTCTTGGTCTATCAAGATCACCGCGTCGTGACATCTTTCAAAGAGATTTCGAAAGGCCTCCTGACTTTCCCTCATGGTTTCGAACCTCCTGCGTTCTTCGGTAACGTCGATGACCGAGATGATACTTTTTTTGGTTCCTGAGATCATACCAACTTGTGCCAGGACCTTTCTCACGTCTCCGAACCTGTTGATCACTGTAAAAGTGTAACGTGAGGGAACACTTTCCGGATCTTCTCTTCTCTTTTCATGATACATCCTCATCTTCTCTAAATCTGCGTCACTAACGACCTCGTCCCACCTCATATCCCCTTCTAACTTTTCCTTGGGATATCCAGTAAGTTCTTCCATCTTTTGGTTCACCAACGAGGCGGTTCTATCTTCCTCTATCAAAGCCATGGCCGTACCCGTATTTTCAAATATAGCTCTATACTTCCTCTCGCTTTCTTTCAATTTTTTTTCCATCTCGTTTTTATGGAAAGCCATCTCTATGTTGCTGTGCAGTTCCCTCTCACGGTAGGGTTTGAGTATGTACCCATAGGGTTCAGTCACTTTGGCTCTTTTCAATCTTTTGTCATCGGCATAAGCCGTGAGATAGATAACGGGTACGTCAAATTCCGAGTTGATGATACGGGCGGCCTCGATCCCGTCCATTTCTCCCTTCAAAACTATATCCATCAAGACCAGGTCCGGCTCTTCTTCCCTCACCGATTCCACCGCTTCCTCACCGTTATCTACTATACCCATAACGGTGTATCCAAGCTCTTTCAAAGTTTCTTTTATGTCTTCTGCTACGAGCCTTTCGTCCTCCACTATCAGTATCTGTCCGTCATCCATAACTTTCACTCTCCTTCTCAAATCTTATCTTAAACGTCGTTCCACCATCCCTATTCAGCTCTATATGCCCGTCGAGCTGATCTTCGACAAGCATATGTACCAATCTTAAACCTATGGTCTTTGTATCTCTTATATCCATATCTTCAGGCAGTCCGACTCCATTATCACTGATGATCATCTCTACCATCCCATCGTCTGTGAGTGAAGACGATATCTTAAGTTTTCCTCGCTCTCCGTGGTCTTCCGGGAATGCATGCTGTAGAGCATTTGAGACCACCTCGTGGATCGCCTGTACACAGGGGTTCGCCTGGTCCATACCGAGTTCTATGTATTCTAGATCAGTTTCGAGTTCAACATCATGACCAATATCATAGGTCCTATATATAGTTCTTACAAGTTCGTCTATGTATTGATTAAGGCCTACTCTAGCTACATCCTCTGATCTATGAAGCATCTCGTGGATCAGTGCCATACACTGGATACGAGACTGCCCTTCTTGTAAAACTCTCGACATCTCTTTGTTCTCTCTGCTCGCCTGAAGTTTTAACATGCTTGATATGACCTGAAGATTGTTTTTTACTCTGTGGTGCACCTCATCTAGAAGAACTTCTTTTTCTCTCAATGATCTTTTCAATTTTTCTTCTGATTCTATCTTGTTTTTTCCCACCGTTAAATCACCGGCTGTTTCTTCTAAGAGACCTAATTCTTCTTCATCCACCTCTCCTACTATATCCACCGCCAAAACGCCTTCCATATATTTATCCATCATGGGTACTAGAACGGTGGTAGATCCATCTTCTTCGATGATCAAAGTCTTCTTTTTCCTTTTGAGCTCATCTATCTTAGAGTCTATATCGTCTATGCCGATACTTCCAATTTTTTTGTTGACTTTCCCCTGAGACATGAGAAGAATAGACACGTCCGAATAACCCCGATTGTTTATCATCGACTCCCGAGATCTTTTCATCAATTCAAACAGGTCCTCTTCCTGGTCGATGAGTTGATTGATCTGCCGTATGGAACGCAGTAGATTATTCAGATGTTCTATCTTCTCTTCATTTTCCTTCCTTTCGGTTATGTCACGAACTAAACCAAATACTTCTTTTTTTCCTTCATCACTCTCGATGATCGAGATGATATTCGATACATATCTAGTCTCTCCATCTTTTCTTACTATCTTTATCTCTTCAGGCATGTTTAATGATACGTTATCATAATCCTCTAAACTTTCAAATTCCTTTCTAGAGTCTGGATGTAACAGGTTAGATGACCTTTTACCTATGAGTTCATCTCTATCATACCCATGAATATCGGCAAATTTTTCGTTCACATAAGTTATCTTTCCGTCGAGATCTCTGATATATATTCCTTCCTGGGCCTTGGATATCAGGGTTTCAAACCTCTTTTTACTTCTCTTCAATTCTTCTTCGTATCTAAGACGATTTATAGCTTCGGCGGCATGGTTTATCAGTATCTCAGCGAGTTCTAGATCCGTCTCATCAAAGTAACATCTTTCTTCCGAAAGCGCCTGAAAAACTCCGACATCACCTACAGGAATACTGATCGCCGAACGATACGACTCTTTTCTCGGTACGGCTTCCTCTTCTTCATCTAAGTCCTGGATCAAAAATGATTCGTCATCTCTAAATGTTTTTCCGGCTATCCCTTCTATAGGATAAGTAGTGCCCTTTTCCAGAGCACCCCTGACCGTGGCTTTTACTACGAATCTATCGTCTTCTACAAAATCGATGCTGCTGACATCCAGATCTAAGATATTCTCAGAAGCCTCTACCACCAATTCGCTGACTTTTTCTTTACTCTTACACTTCTCAAATTCCATGGCTTTTTCATGTAATCTCTTTATCTTTTTATTTCGCTCTCTCAGTGCGTGCTTGGCCTCTTTTCGTTCGGTGATATCCAAAAAGAAACCTAGAGTCATCTTTTGTCCGTCTAGTATCATCCTATTGATAGTTATCCTGGCGGGATACGTACTACCATCTTTTTTCACATGTTCAGACTCTATGTCATCTAGATCATCTAAAGGTCGGTCGTTCCAAAACAACCCGTGATCATCTTTTTTTACACTCGGATCGATTTGACATATGTTCATGGAGTTCAACTCGTCCTTAGAGTACCCTAATAATTCCGAAGCTTTTGGGTTCGCTAGAATAATATCGCCATCTTCATCATACGCTATTATCCCTTCAGGGGCTTTGTTTATGATCGTTTGGAACCTTTTTTTAGCCTCTTTCCGTTCGGTGATATCTGTGATCAGGCCTTCTATAAATTTTAGTTCTCCTTGGTCCGAATATATACCTACGCCTCGTTCCCACATCCATCTAGTACGATCATCTTTTGTCTTGATCCTGTAAGTAATTTCAAAGGGTTCTCTCTTATCTAAGAACGACTGGATCTTATCCAAAACCATATCTTTATCCTCGGGGATTATGAGGTCGCCATAAGATGTACCTCCTTCTTTCAGCAAATTTTCAGGTTCGTAGCCTGTCAGTTCTTTACAACCTTCGCTTACAAATTTCATGGTCCAATCTTTGTCGTTAAGACAGCGATAAGCCATACCCGGCATATTACTGAGGATCGTCTTCATCTGACGATGTTTTTCTTCTAGTTCCCTCTCTATCTCTCTCCTTTCGGTAAGGTCTACACTTACCTCTACCACGCCTTCTATCTTACCTCCGTCATCTTTTACAGGAGTGGCGGTGATAAACCAGTACCGGCCATCAGGAGATTCGATTTCCCCCCGCTCTATCTCTTCGGTTTTCAGAGCCTTCGTAACCGGACAGTCGTCACAGGGTCTGTCCTGATAACCCCATACTTTGTAGCACATCCTGCCTTTGAGATCTTCTGGTGCTTCTCCTACTGAATCGGCTGCGGCTTTGTTAGCCCATATAACTCTATGGTCTCTGTCATGATATATGATATGTTCCGACGTGCTTTCAAATATCAGCGTTTTTTTTAGTTTTTTTTCTCTTTTTCTGAGAGTTTTTTCCAAGTCTTTTATACCTGTAATATCTTTAAAGCTGATAAAGATCATATCTCTACTCTTTTCACCTTCCAAAAAAGAAGATTCTAGGTTTATGCATCTTTTTTCACCTTTTTTGGATCCCATGGTGACATTTATTCCTTCACCCTTTTTCAAAACGTTCCTCCTGAATAGATCGATTGTTTGTTCAGGAGTATCACCTTTCATCAATTCCTTGACTACATCTGTGACCTCTTCACCTATCACTTCATTTGGAGTAAAACCCGTTATCTCATGGAATCCTTGGTTCGCATATAATATATTAGCATCTCCATCAGTTACTAAAACTCCTTCTTCCATAGATTCTAACAACTGGGAAGCACTTTTTTTAAACGTATCATCTGTGACAGTTTTTTTCGGCATGTTCCTCATTCCCTCTCCTTGGTCTTAGCGGCCCTCACCGCACAGATAATATATGAAGTAAAGTTATTATACTTTTCGCCTCTTTCATAAAAAAAATAAAACAGAAGAAAACAGATAAGCAACTTACTTCGATAAATCTTCTCTCTCTTTACTCCTCCTCATCCTGAGAAGATAGAGATACGAGAGAAAACCGAGATCCTTAAGATTCTCGATGATACCTTTATCTTGTTTCAGTGGCGTGAACAATGATACATCACTGTTTTTTGTTTTCATTTTTTACCACTTGAGAGTGCGCAGAAAAGAAGGTGTATTTATACGTTTCGTTAGGATGTGGGCTCCAGTCAGGGAGAAACTATTTATTAGTAATACTGTTTCACTTTCATCACTCATTGTCTCAAAGGGGCCGTGGGGTAGCTTGGTCCATCCTTCGGGCTTTGGGAGCCTGGTACCCGAATTCGAATTTCGGCGGCCCCACCATCCTTTTTAAAAAGTGTGGTTATCTTTTTCTAGCTCTTTTAAGCTCTCTTTCACCTTTTCCATGTCGGGTACGTCCTTTTTCTTGGTCTCTCTTTTCTTTGCCCTGTTCTCTTCTAATATATCATGGGGTCTTTTAGGAGTCTCAAAAACACCGAACCTTTCGCCCCTTTGTTCGATGATCTGAAATTCTTTCCTTTTTCCGTACATATCTTTTCTGATCTCGTCGATCTTCTCCAAGTCCTCTTCCGAAACGTCCTTGACGATTTCGGCGGGCTGACCCAGTACAACTTTTCGTTCCGGTATCTTCATGCCTCTCGGTACTATCGCGTTCGTACCGACGATAGACTCTTTACCCACTTCGGCACCTTCCATCACCACGGAATCCATGCCCACCAAAACCCCTTCCTCCAGGGAGCATCCTTCCAACCTAGCACCGGGAGAAACGAAAGATTCTTTTCCAAGAAAGACGGACTTGTCTTCAGTAGAGCTTACAAAGGCGTGGTTCATGATTATAGAGCCCTCTCCTACGTAAACCTCCGATCCATCACCGTCAACCATGCAGCCCGGTAACAAAAATGCTTTGTTCCGGATCTCAACGTCACCTACGATCTTAGCGGCGGGGTCCAAAAAAGGACTGTCACTTCCTCCTTTCTCGTCAGGTAGGTGATCTTCCAGCTCTTTTGTCATATGTTAGGTTAAAGAGAATAGGTGTAAAAAGATTGCGGTCAAAGAAGACCTATGATCATTGAAATTCGGAGATTATCTCTTTGATCTCCCTGTTCAGTTCCTCTTCATACTCTACTTTAAGGAGCTCCACCAAAAACTTTACGTGCAGCAAAGAAAAGAAATCGATATTCATATTTTCATCCAGCGAATCCATCATGTCTCGGGTTACCTCGCTCTCTAAACTGCAAAGAATTTCGTTCAATCTTTGAACCACTTCTTCCTTTTTATCACATACGAAACCCATCTCTTCCAAGATGTCCAAACAACTACTTATCCTATCTTCGTTCCAATCCATACCCAGTGCGTAGGGTGTTTTGCTTCCAAGGGGTTCCGGAGTCAAAAGAAACCAGTTAGCGGTTCTGCCGTATATTTTTTCAGGGATATGATGCTGCTTTCGTTCGTCTACGACTTCGATGAAACCCGATTCCTCCAATTTTTTTACATGTCTATAGATGGTGGATTGATCCTTGCCTAGAGCCTCCGCGATCTGAGATATGGCCATCTCCTTGACTCTCAAAAGAGCCAGGATCTGACTTCTAGTTCCTTCGAGGCCGACCTTCAACGAAGCCGGGTCCTCGATGAGACGGATTTCATCTTTCATCGTTCTCCACGTTCGCTTTATTTACTCCTGTGTACAACCATGCAAACATTTTATATATATATTGCTAACGTTTACCAATATTACTTTATAATTATAAATTCAAGCGTGCTTTTAATGACCAGTCAAGAAGATCATGCGGATCCTTCATCAAAGTGCATCTCGGAACCTTCTTTATTTTCTTCGGTGATCTTCTTTATCTTGCCTTCGGCTTCCTCAAGCTTCTCGTCACAGTGTTCTATCAGAGACATACCTTCCTGATAAAGTTCGATGGCATTTTCCAGCGAAACTTTATTACGTTCCAATCTTTCATTTATGCTCTCTAATCTTTCGAGCGCTTCTTTGAAGCCTAGTTCCTTTATATCGCCTACATTTTTAAATCTTTCTGACATCTTTTTACCTCCTTGGTTTCCGCTTCTATATCTCCATCTTTAACATTGATATCGATGAGCTCTTCTTTTTGGACATCCTCCACACTGGTTACGACCTCTCCGTTCTTGTCCATGACTATGGAGTAGCCGCGTTCCATGGTCTGTAAAGGGCCCAAGGCGGTCAACCTCTCCCGCTGGCTTTTCAAGATCTGTCTGTGGTCTTCCATATATCTCTTTACATTTAGATTCAGCTTATTCTGGTTATCGTCTAATCTTTGATACCCGTCCTCTAGTAGAATTTTCGGGTCCCGGAATACGGGTCTACCTTTTAGATTGTCCAATCTTTCTCTACATTCTCTGACTATGTTCCTCATAGCGGTAACGGACCTTCTTTCCTGCTGCTTTAATATCTGCTCCAATTCGGACTTTTTAGGCACGACTAACTCCGCTGCCCCAGTAGGTGTTGGTGCCCTTTTATCCGCCACAAAATCAGATATGAGAAAATCGGTTTCATGACCCACGGCCGAAACTATAGGGGTTTTCGCCTTATAAACAGCCCTAGCAACTTTTTCTTCGTTGAAGGACCAGAGATCTTCTATGGAGCCTCCACCTCTGCCGATTATTATGACATCTAGGTTTTTCTTATCAAGTAGTTTTATAGAAGCGACTATACTGTCTGCGGCCATCTTACCCTGTACCAGGGCAGGAGCTATCACTATATCGATATTTTCATAGCGCTGTTTAAGGATCTTTATCATATCTCTAAGACCTGCGCCTTCTTCAGAGGTCACGATCCCAACTTTCCGGGGTAAAAAAGGCAGTTCTTTCTTATGTTCTTCACTGAACAGACCTTCCTCAGATAACCTCTTCTTCAGCTGCTCGTAAGCTAGATAAAGTTTACCGATGCCACCCACCATCATCTCTTTTATCACCAATTGATACTGGCCTCTAGGAACGTAAAGACCTACGTCGCCTCTACATAGTACCTCCATGCCCTCCTCGGGTTCGAAATCCAATTTTTTGTTATGGGATCGAAACATAGCACTGTTGATCTCGCTTTTATCGTCCTTCAGAACAAAATACATGTGTTTACCTTTGTAATGCTTAAAATTTGATATCTCTCCCTTTACCCAGACATCCTGTATCTCGTCCTCGTTCATGAGCAACGACTTGACGTAGAGATTAAGATCGGATACGCAGTAAATATTTCGTTCCGGTTTTTCCTTACCCTTGTTCCCATTCATCTATATTCATATTTTCAATAACGTATATATAGTTGTGGCCGGGGGAGGGGGGTAGCCAAAAGTAGCCAAGACAAATTACATATATGCTTTTCCGATTATGATGCCTATGGCAAAGTGTGCTTTGACTGGAACACCTGGAGTGGGGAAAACCACCGTTTCGGACCTGTTGAGAAAAGAAGGTTACGATGTGCTAGATCTCAATAGATTCATCAGGAAAAAAGGTCTTTTGGAAGAGAAGGACATAAAAAGAGGCTCCTTTAACGTCGATACGGAAGCATTGGGGGAACGATTCAAAAAAGAAGGCAAAAAAACCGATATAGTAGAGGGACACCTTTCCCATCACCTTGAATTATCTCACACGATAGTACTAAGATGCTCCCCTCCAGAGCTGAAGGAAAGGATGAGAAACAAGGGATGGGATGAAAAGAAGATAGAGGAGAATGCAGAAGCGGAGGCCCTGGACGTGATACTGGTCCAAGCTATAGGCATCTGTGACGAAGTTTACGAGATCAACACCACGGAAAAAACGCCGAACGAGGTAAAAGAGTCCATAAAAGATATACTCAAAGGAAGTACAAAGGGTTATAAACCCGGCAAAATAGATTGGTCGGAAGAATACCTTTAGAAGCGATAGATTTTATTACCTGTTTCTATTAAACAGACCATGGTGTTGAACAACTATAGAGAGCAGGCCGACTTCTTTCTAAAACCGTTGGCAAAGAAGATGCTCCACGTGAACCCAGACTTTATCTCCTGGTTATCTCTCCTTTGCGCTTTAATAGCAGGTCTGTTCTTCTATTTTTACCACGAAGAAAGAAGTTTTTTCGTACTTTTAGGTGGAATATTCGTCATCATCAATTCTTTATTCGACGCTTTGGACGGCAAGATAGCTAAACTCGCGGGGAAGGCTTCTCTAAGGGGCGACTTCTTAGACCATAGCATAGATAGGTATGCGGACATATTGATACTATCCGGCATAATATTGGGACCCTTGGTCCGAACATGGATAGGGGTCCTGGCATTGATAGGTGTGCTCATGACGTCCTACATGGGGACTCAGGCCGACGCCGTAGGTGTTTCAAGAGATTATGGTGGAATAGCCGGAAGAGCAGAACGCTTGGTACTGCTGATACTATTCTCTTTTCTGTACTTTTTCTTATACGATACGGGATTTACAAGTTTACATATTTTAGAGACGGAATTGAATCTATTCGAATTACTGCTGATCTGGTTTGCGATATCAGGTAATATGACCGCACTCTACAGGGGAAAAAATACCTGGGATCAGTTATCCAAAAAGTAGATGATCGTCAATCTTCCTCTTTTTCTTCTTTTTCTTTCTCTTCCGCTTCGGACTCGGCCTTCTTTCTTTTTTTGAAAGAATAATAGGTCAGTGGATGGCTCATCCATTCCTGCTCACAAAGCGAATCCGGTTGAAAACATATGCCGTTGGTCCTCATGAGAGAACATCCAGGGGGAGTGTATTCAGTACCAGATATCTCACCGATTATATGTTCTATCTGATAGGAAGCGAGTTGTTCGTCAAAATCTGGAGATTCTTGGAAGTACGATATGATCCCGTCCTCGGATAGACCGACTTTTCTCAAAAAAGCCGTTAAAGCGAATCTAGATTCGTGTGAAAGGTTCTGCCCCTCCTGTTGTGAGACGAGTAGATACTTGATACACGGTGGAAATAACTCATCCTCTACCTTACCTAGATCGATATCTTTTATCTCCTTCCGTTTTTCCTCAAGAACTTCTTTTATATCTTCTATCTGCTTTTCTAAACTTTCCAATATCAGATCAGAAACAGGTGCCGGTAGGTCCAGATAGATCAAAGAAAAAATTCTTTCCTTCAGCAAACGTACGAATCGATCTCTCTCTAGATACACGTTTCCTTTTCTCAAGTCTAGATTAGTGAGTTTCCACTCCGAGGACCTTAGGTGCTCGGTATTCTCTAGATAATGAGCAAAAAAAACCTTGAAATTTTCGCCATCTTTTTCTGATCTAAGACCGAGTTCCTTCGCTAGGTCTATAAGCTTTTCATCATCGGCCTCCCTGGATAACTCGTCCACAACTCTTTCCGCCTCCCCTAAACTATATCTTCTGACTAAAAAATTATCACCTATGGAAGAAACGAGCATGCGTGCGATGGGATAAGAAAAGAGTTCGTTCTCTATCTCAAGCTCGTCTTCAATCCTCCTTATCTTGACTCTACCGTTCTCAAGAGATTCCATAACCCTGTCCTTACCTCTTTTCCTAACAGGTCCCCATAGATTATCTCTCAGTAATTCATCCATAGGCGGTGCCTCCCTCTTTATGTACTCCTTGGCCCCGCTCAAAAAAGGATAGCGAGCCATATATTCTAACGGCCATTTATATTCTTCCGTTCCGGGAGGCATCGTTACACACTGCCGATATCTTTAAAGATGTACTTAATCATTTTCTCATTTCACTCTCATTTCACATCATTAGATGACAAACTTTTAATCACTTCAAGTATTCTCAAGATCAAAAGTGATAATATGGTAAAGATCGAATCAGTAGATGCTAGAGAGATATTGGATTCCAGAGGCAATCCCACCGTGCAAGCTATCGTGAAAACCTCCTGCGGTATGGGTAAAGCGGCGGTACCTTCCGGAGCATCTACAGGAAGTATGGAAGCTTTAGAACTCCGGGACGGAGGCGAAAGATATGGGGGAAAAGGTGTCCAAAAGGCCGTTGAAAATATAAAAAATATCATCAAACCAGAACTTCTAGGTGAAGATGTGATCCAACAGGCCGATATAGATAGAAAGATGATAGAGTTGGATGGAACGGAAGATAAGAGCGAGCTCGGTGCCAATGCTATCTTGGCCGTTTCTCTCGCTGCGGCAAGAGCCGCCGCAGATACCTTGAACATACCTCTCTACAGATATCTAGGAAGAGTGAACGATGTTACCCTACCTGTGCCCTTTCTCAACGTCCTCAACGGAGGGGAACATGCCGGAAACGACCTAGACATACAAGAGTATATGATAGCACCCACCGGCGCCGAGAATTTTAAAGAAGCTCTCAGGATAGGGACCGAGATATATCACTCCCTAGGGTCGATAATCGAAAAAAGATACGGACCGGCTGCTTCAAACCTAGGAGATGAAGGAGGCTACGCTCCACCTCTGAGTGATCCCACTGAACCTTTCGATCTGATCATAGAAGCCATGGAGCAGTGTGGTTATTCAGATAAAGTAAATCTTGCTGTGGACTCCGCGGCGAGTGAATTCAAAACTTCCAAAGGATACGAATCGGGAGGAGAAGTGCTGGATTCGGAACATATGATACAGTTTTACGAAGAGTTGGTAGATAAATATCCGTTGATCTCCATCGAGGATCCCCTTGGAGAAGACGATTGGAACGGCTTCATCGAGATCACTGAGCGCCTTGGTGATAAGATCCAGATCGTAGGGGACGATAACTTCGTAAGCGATCCAAAGTTGATCGAGGAAGGTATAAAAGACGGGGCCTGTAATGCAGTTTTACTAAAGGTTAACCAGATAGGGAGTCTGACCGAGGCCATGGACGCTTCTTCTCTAGCCACGAGCAACGGATACGATGTCATGATATCCCACCGTTCCGGTGAGACCACGGATCCATTTATAGCCGACCTTTCCGTAGCACTCTCGTCTAAACAGATAAAAACAGGTGCCCCTGCAAGGGGAGAAAGGACCGCTAAATACAACCGACTTTTAGAGATCGAAGAAGAGCTGGGGACTATCTCAAAATATGGGATGTAACATCAATCACCCACCATCAAGAAAGGTATCTCACTTTCAGCCATCAACTCCTTCTCTATATTGCTTAGAGAGAGCCGCGGAAACAGATGGCGAAACTTGTACAGAAGCCCTTTTCGGCCTCTACTACCTACTATGAAATCGAACTCTTTGGACTTTTCTATTATCTTCTTATCAGAAGCGCCTTTATCTATCGATATGTCGAAATCCACTCCGGCTTTTTCCGCCCTTTTTTTAATCCTTCTAGAATGATCTCCTGGATCGTCCATGCCTATATGATATGTGGTAAGACTCGCCCCGAGATACTCGGCTAGATCCAAAGCTATCATGGATGCTTCGACGGAATAAGAACTAAAAGTGGTGGGATTGAATATCCTTTTAGGTATCTCTGGGTCGCACTCACATGAGAACACCAAAGAAGGTATGGTAGTGACCTGGAGTGAGTGAAGAGCGGTTTCACCTATATGGACTCTTTGTGTTCCTCTCTTAGAATGGGTGGCCATCACCAGCACATCTATATTTTCTTCCTCTATGTATCTAATTATCTCTTTGGATGGAGTGCCTTTTGGTTTTCTTTTTTTGATCCTTTTTATACCCTTCCTGTTGAGGATCTTTTCTCCGCTGTCCAATGCTCCCTGAGATATTTCTGCCAATTTGGCCTGCATAAGATCTGTCTGGGGTATACTTCTGTCAGAGGTATTAACAACGTTGATGAGATGATACTCAGCATATGGAAAAATAGTGGCTGTGTATTCTATGGCGCTCTTTATCTGTGGCGAGTCGTCAGTTGCTATCAGTATCTTATCAAACATGGTCCATCGTTAAAGGTTATGTCGGTCAGCCTATATAATTTTTCTCCTATTTTAAAACTAAAAATACCTCGACTTTCAATCCAACTCTTCGAATCCGCCTTCATTCCCCAATATCACAAGGTCGGTTAGATCTATGAAAAGTCCGTGTTCTAGAACACCAGGTATAGAAGCCAATCTTTGGGAAAGTTCTTTGGGTTCCTCGATCCCCTCAAAATCACAATCTAGTATGTTGTTCCCATTGTCCGTCCGGTAAGTCTTTCCTTTGGATATACGAAGTTCGGGTTCGCAACCAAGCTTTCTTACACAATCCGATATACCTTCGGTCCACCGGGGCAGTATCTCCACGGGAAGAGCAAAATCAACACCTAGTTTCTCCACCATCTTGGAAGCATCGACTATCACTATATACCTCTTAGAGTTATGAGCGACTATCTTCTCTCTCAAGAGAGCACCTCCTCCTCCTTTGATCAGCTGCTTATCCGGATCAACTTCGTCGGCTCCGTCTATGGCGAGGTCTATCTTATCAGCCTCATCCAATTCTATGATGGTTATGCCTGCTTTTTTAGCCTGTTTTTCCGTTTCCAAAGAAGTAGGTATACCTACGATATCTAACCCTTCATCTTCTATCCTTTCACCTATCTTTTCAACGACGAACTTTGCCGTCGACCCCGTTCCGAGACCCACAACCATACCGTCTTCAACATATTCAGCGGCTCTGTAACCCGCATTTCTTTTTTGGTTAGTATAAGACATATTATCTAGAAACGCATCCTGATCCACGTTAATAATTTTTCCTACACACATCAGCTCGGCTTCATCTTAGGTGACGATGCAGAACCCAGCCTAATGATTTATATAATAGAACACTCTCATCATCTAACTGCGGTGTAAGTATGGCAAGATTCCCCGAAGCTGAAAAAAGACTGTTGGACAAGAAGATATGCATGAACTGCTACGCTAGCAATCCTGTCAGAGCCAATAGATGTAGAAAATGTGGTGAGGACAAACTAAGGATGAAAGCTAAAGAGAGTCGGAGACTCTGAGTAAAAAAAGATTTTTTACTTTTTATCTTTACCTTCAAACTTGTAAGAGCAGTCTGGGTTAGGACAGAATATCCAAGGCTCTTTGTTTTTCTTTAGCATCTTCTGCAAAGGCGCTCCGCACTCGGGACAGCTTTCTCCAAAGGATAATATGTTCCCTCTTTGTGGGATGGGATAAGTATTATCACATTCCGGAAAGTTTGAGCATCCTAAAAATCTTTTACCTCTGTACGAACGCTGCTCCCGTATGTCGCCTCCGCACTCTGGACATCTTCCTCTATACCTCTGTTCATGTGAATGATCACACCGCACATCGATGCAGAGTTCCTCGGTATCCCCACTATGGTACACCTTGATCTTAGGAGATCCACACTCGGGGCAATCACCGTCTCCTTCTTTTATCCTACCTGAGCGAGGTAAAGAATACGTGTTCTCACATTCGGGATAATTAGAACATCCTACGAAACGACCGTTTTTAGATTTTCTTATCAATAAAGTACCGTCTTCGCACTTGGGACATACTCCAACTGCGTTTTGATCCGTCAAGGACTGTTTTAATTCCTTTCTGATCTCTTCCCTGTCCTTTTTTAAAGATTCTATCACGGTCTGAAGCATCTCTCTAGATTCTTCTATCACCTGTTCTTTCTCCATATCTCCTTGGGCTATCTTCTCCATATCCTCTTCAAGTCTACTGGTCATCTCCGGCTTCGTGACCATCTCCGCATGGCTTTCCAGTGTATCGATAACACTTTTTCCGGAATTTGTAGAGGAGGGGACCTTGCCTCTGATAAAATCTCTGTCGTAAAGCTTCTGTATTATGCCGTGTCTTGTACTTTTTGTACCGAGCCCTTTTTTTTCCATGATCTTCACAAGGCTGCCCTGGGAGTGACGATTCGGAGGTTTCGTTTCCTTCTCATCGATAAGCATATCCAAGATATCTACCATCTCTCCTTTCTCTAGAGAAGGTATCTTGACTTCTTTTGCTTTATAATAAGGGTAGTACTTCCTCCAACCGGGTCTTATCAACTCGGTGCCTTTGGATCTGAATTCTTCTCCTTCTATATCGAATTCAGCCTTTCTCAAACGTTTTACTCCATACGGTGCCAATGTTGCCAAAAATCTTCTTAAGACGAGTTCGTACACTTTCCACTGGTTACCGCTTAGTTGCTTTTTAGTTGCCGGTTTTATGGGATAGATAGGAGGATGGTCCGTGGTCTTTTTCTTTCCCTTTGTAGGGTATATCTTATCTTGAGACAGTATCTCATCCACTTCTTTTGATAACTCGGATCTCTTCAATTTTTTAAGCTGTTCTTTAAGGTTCAAACTTTTAGGATAGACTGTATTTTCAGTCCTTGGATATGAGATCCAGCCAGCGGTATAAAGACTTTCAGCTATGCTCATGGCCTGTGACGGACTAAGACCGATCTTGTTCGCATCCGAAAGGAATGTAGTGGTGTTGAAGGGACTGGGCGGCCAATCTTTTTTTGTTCTCTCTTCGAAGGCAACGGTCTCGGCCTGATCCGCTTCCTCGACTTTTTTGTAGATTTTTTCGGCCTTTTCTTTATCCCATACCCTGTCGTCTTTGTAGTGCGCTTCGAACTCTATTTTTTTTTCGAGAAGAGCCGTTAATTTCCAATAAGGTTCGGGTTCGAATTCATCGATCTCATGATCTCGGTGGACTACGATAGCAAGGGTCGGACTCTGGACCCTACCCACCGAAAGAAAATTCTTCCCATAACGACCGGAAGCTTTAGAAAGAAATCTTGTCAGTACGGCACCCCATGCCAGATCTATAACCTGTCTGGAATCCGCGGACTCCGCCAACTTCACATCTACACCTTTTAGGTTCGAAAAGGTTTCTTCCAATTCGGTCTTGGACAACGAGCTGAATCTTGCCCTTTCAATAGGTATCTCAGAATCATTTTGGGCGATCCTGACCGCTTCTAAACCTATGAGCTCGCCCTCTCTATCATAATCAGTGGCTACTACTATACGATCCACTTCCTTTCCCTTTTTTTTCAGTAAGTTGGCTATCCTTTTGGAGGTCATCTTCTTTTCAGGTTCTACCCAGATGAGTTTCTCCTCGTCGACACGACCCCAATTGTTGTACTTTTTAGGATAGTCGTACTGAACTATATGGCCTCGTAGAGGTACACAGATATAATCTTCTCCTTTCCTTTTGAATTCGAAATAAGGATGTTTGTGATAAGATCTTTGGGTCTGGTCCCCTCCTGAAAGGAGGTGGGCGATACGGGAAGCCGCACTTTTTTTCTCGCAGATCAACAGCGTCGTCATGGAATCCGAGCTACTCTGATTTAGCTATTTAACCTTTCGGATGAGCAAGATCCGCACTCAATGATTTCCGCACTTTGAATATCCACACTCATAACAATAACCACATCCTTCCATGGGTTGATAATTTTCAGATCCGCATTCAGGGCATATATCACTCATCACCTAGATAATTCACAAGAGTTAAATCAATCTTTCATGTAGGGAGGGGTAAGCGAAAGTTGCCGTTACGAAGAGAAAAAACAAATAAACCCTACCTTATTCATAAATGGTAAAACCCTAAAACTTCACGGAAGGTAAGCCCTTCCTATGATAGGAGATGACGAATTTGTCGGGAAAGTATCTGAAGGCTAGAAAACTCGCACGAGAGATGGAACAGAAGGCCAAAAAAACCGCTAAGATGAAAGAGGAGGCTAAAAAAAAGAGAAAAAAGGTAGAGGAGCTTTTAGAAGCCTCCTTGGACATCGACATAGAGGTAGATGTGAAAATAGATGAGGACGGTTTAAGAAAAAAGATAGAAGATACCGAAGAAAAGATAAATGAAAAAAATTTTGAGGAAGCTGAAAAAGATTTTGACGAGGTCATCGAGGAGATACAAAGCTCAAATTTTGCAAAACTAGATAAGTTATTTAAACCGGTGAAAGATCTTTTAGAACTTGCTGGGGAAGGAGAAGGTTTCAAATCTCTAAAGGAGGAGATGGAAGAAGCTAAAGGTCTGATAGAAGAGGGAAAAATTGAAAAAGGTTTCAAAAAAGCCGAAAAGATCAAAGATGAAAGCGAAAAGGTGATAGAAAGGGAAGTAGGTAACGAATTGGAAGAGATCCAATCTCTTTTAAAGACCATGGATTCATCAGGTAAACAGATATCTCAGCTCAAAAAGACCGTGTCGAAGGCGAATTATGCATACGAAGCAGATGAATATGAAAGAGCCATGTCCTTGATAAATGAGAGCAGAGATGTATTAGGAGAAAAACTAGGCGACCAATTGGAAGATATGATAGATGAGTTAGAGGACCGGATAAAAAGAACCCGTGAGATGGGTATCGATGTTTCGAAAGTTGAAAAAAAGGTGGAAGATGCCAAGGAGCTGAAAGAGAAAAAAAGTTACGGCAAAGCGGTCAAAAGTATTCAAACGGGCCATGAGCTTCTAGATAATTCTTTTACGGCCACTTTTGACAAAAGAGTCCAAGAGATAGAAAAAGAGATAAAAGAAGCGGAGGAGATAGGTACATCCACTGAAAAAGTAAAAGACATGTTGGAAGAAGCAGAGGAACTTAAAGAAAAACAACAGTTCAAAAAAGCTCGCGAACTTTTAAAAGGTGCCTCCAAAAAGGTAAAAGAAGCGAAATTTAACCAGGTACTAGAAACCATAGCGGAATCTAGAGATTATTTCATCAAGGCAAAGAACATAGGTGCGGATATAAAAGAACCCATGGAGATGCTGAACAACGCTAGAGCTTCCTTGAAAGAAGAGGACTACAAAAAAGCTTTGGAGTGGGCTGAAAAAGGAAGAGAAAAAGTCGAAAAGGTCGTAAAAGGACATTTCGAGATGGAACAGAAATTTGAACAAAGAATAAACAACATAAAAGAACTGATGAAATTGCTGGACCTAGAGGCGCCCGATCTGGATGAAAACATCTCCGAAGCAGAAGAACATCTGAAGAACAGAGACTATGACGAAGCGTCATCCGTGATCGAAAAGTTTGAGGATGGTTTTCACAAAAAAGTTTACGAAAGTCTCATGGAAAAGATAGACGAATTTGAAAAATTGAACGGGATAGGAAAGGACATCGATATAGAAATGGACGATCTCACTGAAGAATTGGATGAAAGTGTTAAAAAGACCAAATCTTCGGAGTATCTAGAAGCCGCAAAAATAGCTGAAAACGGTATAAAAACCGCAAAAGAAAGGATCGAAAACGAACTCGACCATATCATCGAAGACATAAACAAGGGAGTGAACATGATAGACAAGATAGAAGAAGACACCAGGGGGAAGATCAAAGATATATTAGGGAAAGCCTACAACAAACTCGGTTCTGAGAAGTACATGGAAACCCATCAGTTGATAAAGGAAGCAAGGGAGGAACTTGATTACGCCCAAGTCGGCAGCGCCGAAAAGTATATTCAAAACGCAACTGAACTTTTAGAGACGCTTGAGTCTCTTGAAGAAGATATGGATATGGAAGAAATGGATCTATCGATACTCAAAGAGGGGATCGAAAAGGCAAAAGAAAGTTTCGACGAGGGAGAACACTACGAATCTATCAAATTTATAGATCAGGCAAGGGATGAATTGAACGAAGAGTTACAAGAAAAAGCCGAACATCTCTTTGGATTGGCAAAAAAGGAAACTGTCCAGGCCAAAAAAACAGGGGTGCGTATCGAGGATTTAAGAGAAAAGTTGATAGAATCTAAAAAGGAAATGAAACAAGGCGATTACCTCCGATCCATCCATAAATCTTTAGATGTGAAACAAGATGCTGAAAAAGCCAGAACGGCAAGGAAAGAAGCTTATGAAAAGATCTCGGAGGTAGCAACAAAACTCAGTGCCTTGAAAAGAGACGGAAAAATAGAGGATATAAGCGATATAAAAGAGATCCTTGTAGAGGCGAAAGAAGTATTCAGAGACAGAGACTACTCTGGAGCCATAGAGACGGCTAAAAAGGCGGATCGTATCATCCAAAACATCGAAAAGGAAAATGTTTTCGAAGAGAAGAAAAAGGAGTTAGAGGAGAATATCTCAAGGCTCGAAGGATCAGATGTAGAAGAAAAATCAAAGAAGATAGACGCCCTCAAAGAAGAAGTCGAAGAAGCTGAAGAGTTGAATGAAAAAAGTGGGCTTCAAGAAGGTGTAGAAAAGTTAGAAAAGATCCAAGATGAAATCGATTCTATCCTCAAAAAGACAATAGAAGAACAACTCGAAGAAACTGAAAGATCGATAAAGTCCGCGGAAAATTTAGGGATGGATACCCAAGTGTTATGGAAAGAATTTGAAAAAATAGGACCGTTGGTAGACGAAGGCAACTATTGGGAAGGTCTAGAGACTTTAAATTCATGTAAAACCAAGATACAAGAACTCAAAAATAAATACGATGAAGCGGAAGAGGTGATAGAAAGATCTAGAAACAAACTGCAGGAAGCCGAGAACATAAAAGCAGATATAAAAGAAGGAAAGGAGCTTTTGGAAGAGGCTGAATTGGATTTTGAAGAAGATAAATACGAAGAAAGTATTCTAAAGGCAAAAGAAGCAGAGACTGAGTTAGAGAAGGCCCAGAAAAAAAGAGTCGGGAGTATACTAGAAAAATTCAGAGATAAGATAAAATCTTTGAGAAAGGCTGACAGAGATACGGCTTTAGCCGATAATCTGCTTCGAAAAGCGGAAAAGGCGAAAGAAGAAGGAGCATATAAAGAAGCTATAAACTACTCGATGCAGAGCGAAGGAGAACTAGAAAAGATAGGCCTTCAACAGTCCATCTCTAAAAAAGGCATATCCACCGCACAAAAAAAATTGAAGGAAGCCGAAGCGGATGGGCTCTTTTTAGATGAGGTGAAAAAAATCCTCAACGAAGCAAAGGACTCCTATCAAAGTGGATTTTACGTCAAAGCCTTCAACAAAGCCTTGGAAGCCGGCGATAGATTGAACAGAGCACAGAAGGCCGTCGAGGAAGTCGAGATATTTTTGGAACATATAGACGAGTGTATCAGGGATCTAAAACATGAAGGTATAGGTGTTAGTGAATTAGAAAATTCAAAAGAGATGGTGGAAAAAAATTTCCATAATGGAGACTACATCAAGGCACATTCCTTCATCGGTAAAGCCGAGGAATACCTAGATGATAAAAAAGACGTACTGAAAAACATAATATCTGATATAGAAAACAAGACAGAAGAACGGGGCGAAGAAAAAGAGCGGGCCCATAACCTATTGGATAAAGCCCGTAACGTTCTAGAGATGGGGCGATCCTTCAAGGTGGTCCGGTTGATAAACGAAGCTAAAGAGGTATCGGGTCTAGCTAAAGAAGAAAAATATGATAACATAATAGAAGAAGCAGAGAATCTAGTAGAGAAAGCAAAAAAATTCGGCGCGCCTGTAAAAGATGTGAAAAACGATATAGAGGATGCTAAAAGTTTCGAAAAAAAAGGTGATATGGACCAGGCTCTAGAAAAAGCCGAAGAAGCTCTCCAAAACTTAGAAGATAACCTGGAACCATACAGTCCGAAGATAGATATAAAAGTATCCGAACGATTTGAACACGACCAGTGGAACTCCACAACGATATCATTGGAAAACACTGGGAAAGGATTTGCAGGAGAACTAGAACTAAAGATCAGAGGAGGAAAGATGGAAGGATTCGATTTCAAGGATAGATTGAAGGCCGGTGAAAAGATCGAGTCAAAAGGTAGGATCAAACCAAAAGGTAAGAACACCAAGATCATCGCTAGTGTGGTCCGGGCCTTCGACAAAAAGAAAATTGAATACGGCTGTGAATTGGAGACCACGGAAGAAGGGAGCGAAGAAAGAAAAGTATGTGATATCTGCGGGGAGGATATAGATAAAGATAAAGGAGTGGTCTGTGATTGTGGAAAGACCTTCCACGAAACTTGTGAGGAGGAAACAAAAAGATGTCCAGGCTGCGGAACAAAACTGAAAGAAGAGAAAAAAACGAAACGAAAACGAGTAGATATGGGGATATAGAAAAAAAAGGAAGCCTACTGCTGCATACCTGCTGCAGCCCATGTTTAACATACACGGCCAAAGAATTTGAAAAAAGATTTGATAGGGTCACCGCATTGTGGTTCAATCCCAATATACATCCTTTTGAGGAGTACGAGAATCGATTTAGATCGCTCAAAAAATACGAAGAAGAGAACGAGATCGAAGTCATATATATAGATGAATACGGATTGAAGGAATTTTTAGAGGGTACCTCGAAGAGCGAAGAAAGATGTGATTTTTGCTTGACGTGGAGGTTAGAAAAAACCGCAAAAGAAGCACTTAAACGAGATCATGATGCGTTCTCTACCACTTTGATACTCTCACCCTACCAGGACCACGAACGGTTGAAACACATAGGCTCTCGGATAGGCGAAGAAAAAGAAATAGAATTTATCTATGAAGACATGAGGGATGGATTCCAAGAGCATCATAGACTGGCAAACGAGATGGGTCTTTACAAACAGAACTACTGTGGATGTATATTCAGCGAAGAAGAAAGATTTAAAAAAGATCTACTTCAAGTTTGATTTTTACTTCACTCTTCTCGGTAATAACTGCCCTTTCCGCCGCGCTCTTCTATCCTTTGTACGGCATCCTCAGCCTGCTCTTCGAATACCTCTTCGGCTATCTTATAATCTTCAGACTGCACTTCTATACGATATTTTGGTGCGGCCACATAGCTTACATCTACTTTGGAGTCCTCAGTATCTTCGAAGGCGGATAAAGAATGATCTATATCATCTATGCCATCGGGGTTGGTCGATGAAACCTCCACAAATCCTGTTATACTTACATAGGGCGGGGATATGTTTTCCTGGGCAACTTCGATCAAATGCTCGGTCCATTCTTTTTGGAAACCGTCCTTTTCCAATATCTCTGGATCGAGAGAACACTTTTCGAAAGCTTGATAAAGACTTCCATACTTATCACTCAGTTCAAAACCGAATTCTTCATAGCACTCTTCTAGTTCTTTATCCAACCTTTCAGCCACCAAGTTCAAAAGGTTATCGGCTTTTTTATGATTCTTCCATGCCTGTAGTTTCTCCCTTTTTTGATGTTCGTTAACTTTTTTCAGAGAAAGATCGATATGTCCTTTGTATTTATCAACTCTAAGAACTTTGCAGACTCTTTTTTCTCCTTCCTGTATATGATCTTTTATCCTCTTGACCCAACCGGATGAGATCTCAGATATATGCACAAAACCTTCTTTGTTCTCATATTCTTCCAGAGTTAAAAATGCTCCAAAATCCTTAACGGTTTTTACGTTACATATAACGAGTTCGCCCTCGCTGGGCCATTCATATTCGTCCGGAGACGTCATCATTCACCCTCTTCTGAAGCTCCGAGCTCCTCGATTATCTCTCCCTTGAATAAAGAAGAGCCTCCCGTAGGTTCGGCTAGTCGAGCACCGCAGACCAGACATTCAACCTTTGAAGAGACGCGTTTGAACGTCACCTGCTCATTCTCACAATCGGAACACTTGATCCTGACAAATTTTTTTTCCGGCATATTTTCACTCCTACTATATCAATTACCATCGAGCTGAACTCACTCTATGAATTCAAATCTTCCAGAACGTTGGCATTTCTTCTGCCAGGTCTTTCCGCACTCGGTACAAGTGTACTTCAGATAGACTCGTTTAACGGGTTTTCCAGCTCCGGAAGGTTTGGACCATGGAAATCCACCGTAACCCGACGTGACGCGTCTAAATCTTCTTTGACCTTTTCTTAATTCGCTACCTGGTCTGTTTTTGCCCTTGCTTAACTCCATCTCGCTGTGTGTGTCACAGTTCGGACAGTAATCCTTTATCTTACGTGGTTTTTTCATAGTGGTTCAGTTCAAATAACTGTCCACTATTAAAATCTTACCCATACGACATTTATTGTATGCTATACATTCATCACCGTTTTCCATCTTCTTTTACAAAATATAGTCAAGGACACGACTTTTATTTGTTTTTTTAGTGTCCTTGACTAGTTGTGGATGACGCAACGCAATTATAGTCTTAGACATAACTAATTTGTTATTTTTGAGTAGAACTTTTTAATCCATCCTTTAGCGAAGGTGTTCTTTTTGCTAAACCGATTGAAGAGTTTCTGGATTGTTTTCTGAAACT
>PUNG01000067.1 GCA_003551675.1 Thermoplasmata archaeon | reverse complement strand
GGGTCGTTGACAGGGATCTCGTGCCACTGCTGTGTAGCAGGATCATCTATCTGTTCGGTCTCAGCTATCAAAGTTCCACCGGGTTGGTCCCCACCGTCTGTATATATCTCCCCTTTTACGGAGGTAGCTGAATCGTATTGATAATAAGCGATATCCGATAAAGTACCCGCCGGTAATTCGACTCTTATGGCCCCAGAAAACGTACCTGCTCCTGTTAGACCTCTTCCGTCATCAGCTGGGTCACGATACGGTGCATCATACATGTAACTCCACTGGTCTGTGACACCTGTATGCTCAACACCTAAGTTCTGCGGTGGTTCCGGTGATGTACCTATTATAGAGAATATATCATCACTCTCACCGTCCCCGCTTCGACCTTCAGTATCTACGGCTTCTACACGCACCAAACATTCGCTGCTGTCTTCATTTGGTACGGTCCATGCATAAGAGCCTGTGTCCCCTAAACCAGTTTCGATAGTTTCCCAGCTATCTCCCATATCAGTACTGTAATACAGATTGATATGATCTACAGGGCTATCACCTGGGGCTGTACTCCAAGTGATGGATTCCGTCGTATCCGCATAAAATGTCTCTCCACCATCAGGTCTTGTTACCGCTGCCTCTGGTGGCTCACCCATATCGAATTCCTCGCCTGTTAATACTAGGGATGGATCACCAAATAAAGTCCAAGTAGCGGTTTCCCAATAGCCTGATGTGCCGTACTGGTCGTTCATGTACATACATCCATTGAAGGCGATTCCGCCGGTGGTTGTCTTGATGTTATCGGCATAAGATTCTGCCAACAGATGCATCATCTCATCTTGACCTGCCATGGGTTCGGCCCAGGCTTGAGATTTAGATGAGGAAAATGCTGCGATACCACCTGTAGGATCTCCATTGTGGGTGACTCGGGTCCATTGTTCTCCGAAGCAGGGAGCGGTAGAAGCCCCATGATTTCCAGTCAAACAAGCTACTGTTATGAAGAATGGGAGATGTTCATTTTGCAAAGATGCCATATCACCGGTGTCAAAACCACTGGTTGATATCAAAGTGTTAAATCCATGACCGACGTAATTGATCAAGTGTCTGCCCTCTTCTATACCGCTTGAAACATGGCCCGAGTTTGGGCTTCCTGGTAATTCACCGAAGCCACTGTCGTAAAACCGATCGACGTGGTTGTAGTCATATCCTAATAATCTATCCCTGAGATAGTCCATGAAATCATAATCCATCATCCCCTCATATCCTGGCCCTTCATCACTTGCGATCCCCATGGCACGTTGTCGCCAGATCTCATCGGGATCCGGATTCTGTTCATATTCTATAGAACGCTCTACCTGGGTTTCAACGTGAGAGATATCCGATGCGGAAAACCTACCTACAAATATATCAGGATAGTAATCATCTCCCACGATGAAAGAGTAACTGGGATCCGAAAGGTGGTTCCCTGGATCGACACCTCCTACGTTGACTATCGGTGATGGAACATGGTCATTATCTCCTACTAAGAGTACATAGGTGAGATCTTCACTGTGATAGTAATTCTCTATATAATCGCTGATATCATCAGCTGTGCTACCGACTTCCGACAGATCAACCAGTTCTGTAGAAAGACCTCTACTATTCTTCCAATCTACAAAATCACTCATGGCACTGGAGAATCCATCGTAACTGATCACAAGCATATCCCCTTCCTCTTCAACGGGATCATATCTGACCTCGTTCATATGTTCTTGATAGTTGATGAATTGTTTTTCATAGAGCCTTGCAAAGTCTCTTGGTATTGTATCCAATGGTCCTTCACGTGTCAATACATTCTCACGGGCCTCACCAACAGGGAATACTTCTATATCAACTGATGTGTGGACTCTAAGTAAATCCTTAACAGGATTATATTGGAAAGGATAAAGTTCTACAACTTGTCCTCTAAGATCACGGATTATATATGGATCACGAAGTTGAACCAGATCCCCTGGATACCATGCATCATCTTCATACACCTCTCCGAACTCATAAGATACTTCTGACAGATCGGTATGTTCGCTACGTGATAGACTACCTTTTGATGGATTGATAGATATGGATTCATATTCGATGTAATCCGTTTCTGCGACTCTGACCCCCATCTCTTTATCATCTGGGACGACAATACTACGGGTTACCACAGGTAGCTCAGGCTCCCCTCTTTCTAAAATATTTGCTTCTCTAGATAGTTGTATATGGTGATAGTCCTCACCTTCGATATCTACTTCTACAGCATCGAAACCGTTCAGCGTATAAGATATTTCATCAAATCCACGATTAACGGTATATTCTACATCTAGTTGTTCTCCCCGGGTATCTAGAGGGAAGGAATTTTCATTAGGACCTGATGGAGTATATTCGATATTACCTGCAACGAATATCAAAGGTAATGAAGACATAGTCACAAGCATAGTTATCAAAATACATACTCCTATTTTCTCTTGGAAGATCTTTTTCATTTATTTCCACCTCATACTTGTTATGATTTCAACCGTCGATGCATATATAATAATGATATGCAAATTTGCATCTTTAAGCAAATGTATTTTGACTCGAAATAGCTAAAATATAACAGATCAAGCAGATGGAAAAGCATATATAGTATTGTACATTTTAGGCCCTTGGAGTACAAAGATGAACGAAAACGGAGAGCAGATGGGAAAAATTGTCCCTTCCCGGGCCTATCGGTCTAGAGAGGAAGCCGTTCATCTTTGTTATGTTCATCCGTGAACTGCCAAGAGACCCCTTGTTTTTTAAGATATACAAATTGATGAGTTCTATCGGGGTAGTTTGCACTCTGGAGGAGATAACATGAAAAAAGACGTATTTTCAGAATCTGAGAGATTAGATAGTATAGCGACTGAAATCAGAGACGTGTTCAAGAATTGGGGCTATGAAGAGATATTTTTACCCAGCATAGCCGAATACAGTGAAGGATTAAGGAAGGGATTGAAGATCACCCATGATAATCAATTCTATGTGGTGAAACCCGATATCACATCACAGATATCCGCAGATTTCAAAGGAGAGTCACCAACTAGAAGATATTACATAAGTGAAATACTAGATGGGATCGATAGAACGCTTCAGGCTGGGATCGAATATCTTTGTACCGACCCATTGAAAAATAAGGTCGAAACCCTGAGTATCATAATCTCAGTTTTGGAACGATTGAACATCGAAGATTTTTATATCGATATCGGTAGTTTGCAGATATGGAGGGAATACATGGAGGAGGTTAAACAGTATGAAGAAGAGATATTCAAAGCCTTGAAACGAAGAAATCTGAGCCTTATAGATGACCTACCTGTTCCGGAAGAAAAAAAGGACGAGTTATGGGAATTGTTGAATACCAGAGGAAAGCAGTGCGGATTCAATAAGATAGACCAACTGTCAGAGATCGTCGATGATGAACGCATATACGCAGACTTGGGAACGGTGAGACCTTTGACATACTACGACGATATCATATTCGAGATATATTCCTCACGAGTAGGTTATCCCATCGGAGGGGGAGGAGAGTACACGGTGAACGGGATCCACGGATGTGGTTTCGCCTTGGACCTAGGTCTCATCTCTGAGATCTATGAAGGTGATGATGGGGATAACCCAGTCAAGATAAGAGGAGATCTAGAGACGTGTTACGCTCAAGCCTTAGAGCTGGTAAAGGAAGGT
>PUNG01000146.1 GCA_003551675.1 Thermoplasmata archaeon | reverse complement strand
CGTCCATGAGGAAATGCGCCGTTATCTCTTTGTGGTCGTTCATCACAACGGTGATCTCTTCTTCACTACTTTCAACATCGCCTGTCCATTCAACGAAAAGCCAGCCTTCTTCAGGTACAGCAGTCAGTTCAACTTCGGTTCCATCTAAATATACTTCTTCATCGGGATCCACTAAAACTTCACCTTCTCCTTCGATACCGACCTCAAGCTCAAAATACTTAATATCCTCTTCGAAGTGAGCCGTTATCTCTTTATCCTCATACATAACAAGCGTTATCTCTTCTTCTGTGTTTTCGTAGTCTCCTGTCCACTCCACGAAGTACCATCCTTCGGCCGGTGTCGCACTCAAAGTAACTTCTGTACCTTCCTCGTAGTCATCTTGATCAGGGTCAAGCTCTACATCTCCTTCACCCTCGATATTCACATCTAACTCTAAGTACTTAACATCCTCTTCAAAGTGAGCAGTTATCTCTTTGTGATCGTCCATGGTTATCGTGATCACTTCTTCCGTATCCACATGATCTCCCGTCCACTCTATGAATTTCCAATCATCTTCTGGGATAGCCGTTAGTGTTACTTCCGTACCCTCAATATACTCATCTTCGTCCGGGTCTATCTCTACATCTCCCTCTCCATCTACATCTATGATGAGTTCGTAGTATTCCTCTTCTATCTCTTCAAAAACCGCCGTTATGGTGTAGTTGTCAAGTATCTGTATAAAAGTTTCTCTAGATCCTAGATCATCTATGGTGCTGTTATCTCCAGTCCATCTTACAAAACGATGATCCTCATCTGCTTCAGCCTCTAGGTCCACTACTTCTCCGTGCTCGTACTCAAAAGAACCCTCGCCCGGCCGTACCACTTCTCCACCAACGGTAGAGTCTACCGACAATACATAAGTATCCAAGGCGAATACCGCCGTTATGGAACAGTCGTCTTCCATGATTACGCTCGTCGAATTAGACATGGGATCCTCAACCGTACCAACATCGCCGGTCCACTCAACAAAGTTATAGTTTTCATCGGGTATGGCTTCTAGTGCTATCTCTTCTCCGTGCATGAAAACTTCTTCATAGGGTAAATCCACTTCGTCACCTTCTACCTTGACGAGTCCTTCACCCTCCGCATCGATCTCAAGAGTAAAATCAGCTTCTTCGACTTCTTCTATTTCAAGCCCGTGATCCAAGATTTTAGGACTGTTGTCTACCTCCGTGCTAAGTTCATATTCAACCTTATAACCATATCCTCCGGGTAGCTCTAAATCGTTTTCTGTGAATACGTTCTCTCCGTCCACTAATACAAGCCAATCTGTCCATTGATCCACTTCTCCGTCCTCGGTCTCATCAACACCCAGTCTAAATTGTACACTCTCATCAGAGCCGATCTCCGTGTGAGTTTCAAAGATATTTACACGTGATCTTTCTTCAAGACCGGAGTACCACATATCAGATATCCAGAAGCCCTCTCTTCCATCCCTCAGGCTTCCCATCGATCTAGGGTTTTCGTCCCTAAACAGCAAAGGTTCTATTTCTCTCGAAGAGTGTCCATATAAACAACCTCCTCCTGGATCCCCTGTTTCAAAATTGTACTCATCCGATGTGCTGTAAATCTCATCCTGTAACGTGTGAGAACGGACCCTGAAATAGTAATCAGTATTAGATGTTAAACCTTCAAGATAAAACTGAGGAAAATCTGTTAACGGATCAAGGGGTTCAAACTCAGGATCGGTAGAATCTAAGATCCATTGATAATCATCCCAGTCCGTGTGGCTTGAAGTGTCATATGCGATTTCGTGGTATCCGACCTCTTTATCCAACAACCATCCTATACCCGCTTCGTAGACGCCTACCTCGTGATCCACTTCCAATATTTCAGGCGGTTCGATGAGCTTTAATACGCCCTCTTCTATCACTATCAAATCGTCCTGCTCATCCGTCTCGTGCTCCCATCCCTTTTGACTTTCAACGACCCACTTTCTTTTATCTTCTTCTATGAAATATGCGGTTATTTCTTTATTTGAGTCCATGGTGATGGTTATCTCGTCTTCGTACTTCTCAAAGTAGGGGTAATCACCTAACCAGTTGTTGAACCTGTATCCCTCTTCAGGTATGGTTTCTATGGTAACTTCTTCTCCGGAATCATGGGTATATATACCTGGTTCAGGCTCCGTGGTACCTTCTCCATAGGTATCTATGGTAAGATCAAAACTCTTCTCTACCACCCTAACTTCCAGAGACCAACTGTAACCCAAACCATGGTCGGGCAACACCTCCCAATCGTCGGGTGTATGAGGATCGTCCATGCTGAGAAGACCGCCATCATCTACATGTGGCGATATAACTCCAAATGGAAAAAAATTATCGCCGTAATCATTGAATTCTACCACAACCCAGTAATCTCCAGGTTCCTCAACCAGCAGGGGTTCATTGAGTTCCAATTCAACCCATCCCGCGCCTTCTGGTTCATGTTGTTCGGCAGGTATCCAATCCTCCGTAGGTGCGCCGCCATCATCTTCTCCAACGTAGGGCTGTGCGTAGTGAGCAGCATCTTCATGATCATAGTAAGCTACATCTGTTATGTGATGGCCGATCTCATGGGAAAGATCCAATCTCATAGCTCCGTACCATACACCCGGCTCGTTTGAACCTACACCACTATCAGGGGCAGCTCGCCATCCTGCATCGTAAAGCCAACGCCATTCTTCTTCCTGTGTAGGCCCTGTTTGTATCACTCCTTCTTCCGTATCCGATTCCCAAAAACCAACATGACTATGGATATCTGAATCAAGAATAGATGATGTTCGAGCACCGCTTTCTATCGTAGGATCATATTCCTTTGCACTTATCTCCTCATACACACGATCCTCATGGATTCGGGAGATATAGATCAAGTTCATAGTAATCAATAAAAGAGATATTATCACGACTAACCCCAGCCTAAACCTCCGTTGCTTTCTGATATATTTTAACATCTGCAAACGTAATGATATATGATAAATAGGCATATAAATAACTTTCCGACAGTCATTCCATTTTCACCGTGATTCACTGGGAGATTTTTAACGGTCCAAAATATCATCACAGATGGTTCAATCTCTTCTTTTTTTCTCCTCTTTTCCTTTATCGAGAGAATATCCACACTGAGAGCATCTCTTCTGACCTACTACTGCGAGAAATCCACACTCACTACACTCAAAAAATATGTCGTCGTCAGTGTTAGTACTTTCATCTATTACTTCCTTCTCTTCTTCTCGAAGATAACCACAATTTGGACACACCATATCTTCTTCTGACATCATTCCCGACCCACATTCGGGGCATCTTTCTTCGTCTCGAAACTTCGATTCTTCTTCCTCTAATGGCTTAGAAGGAAGTTCCACCCCTGACTCCTCCTTAATCTCGAAAGACTTCTCCTCGAACAACTCTTTGTCAAGCTCGTCCTTCGATTCTTCTTCCTCTAATGGCTTGGAAGGAAGTTCTACTCCTGACCCTTCCTTAATCTCGAACGACTTCTCCTCGAACAACTCTTTGTCAAGCTCGTCCTTCGATTCTTCTTCCTCTACTGGCTTGGAAGGAAGTTTTACTCCTGACCCTTCCTTAATCTCGAAAGACTTCTCCTCGAACAACTCTTTGTCAAGCTCGTCCTTCGATTCTTCTTCCTCTACTGGCTTGGAAGGAAGTTTTACTCCTGACCCTTCCTT
>PUNG01000077.1 GCA_003551675.1 Thermoplasmata archaeon | reverse complement strand
GCTAGAGCGATAATCACCGAAGCGGAAGAGGGAAGAGCCTTCGAAGACGAATACGTTCACCTGGACCTGAGACATATAGGAAAGGAAAAGATAGAAGAAAGATTACCGGGCATAAGGCAGATAGCTCAAGATTTTGCGGGAGTCGATCCAGTTGAAGAACCCATACCGGTCCAACCGGGCCAGCATTACTCCATGGGAGGTATCGACGTGAACGTGGACGGTGAAACCGAGATAGAAGGCCTCTATGCAGTGGGTGAATGTGCCTGTGTCAGCGTTCACGGAGCCAACAGACTGGGTGGAAACTCGTTACTTGAAACCGTCGTTTTCGGCAGGAGAGCCGGAAAGAAGATCGGAGAAAACTTGGAGCGGAAAGAAAGGGACGAAGAAGCGATAAAAAGAGCATTGAAAAAAGACAGAGAAGAGATCGAAGGACTGCTTCACGAAGAAGGCGAGGTCCTTTACAGCGAGATATTGAACGAGCTGCGAGATGCGATGTTCGAACACTTCGGCGTCTATCGAGAGGAAGATTCGATGAAAGAGGGACTCTCCAAGATAAGAGAGCTGAAGGAAAAATACGATTCCGTCTACATCGAAAACGAGAACGGAAAGTTCAACACCGCGTTGATAAGGACTCTAGAACTGAAAAGCATGTTGAACATTGCAGAAGTCGTAGCGTTAGGAGCGATAGAAAGAAAAGAGAGTAGAGGTTCTCATTTCAGGAGAGATTTTCCTGAGAGAAGAGACAATAAATATCTCTGCCACACCATGGTCAAAAAAGGTAAGGGAGAGCCTGAACTTTACTACGAAGACGTAACCCTCGGTCGATTCGATGTGAAGGAGCGTGAGTATTGATGAGATTCAAGATCTACAGATACGACGGCGAAGAAGAAGATCACGACATCTATGAAGTTCCACACGAAGAGGGACAAACGATCCTAGACGTCTTGTTCCATATCCAAGAAGAGATCGACGATTCCCTTTCGTTCCGATACTCGTGCAGAGGTGCGGTCTGCGGTTCCTGCGCGATGTTGATCGATAAAGTTCCCAAGTTAGCGTGTCGAACCCAGGTGAAAAGGGTGAAGGAAGAAAAAAGAGAATTGGAGAACTATGAAGTGTTGGATGAAGGTGAAAACTTATCTGAAGATTTCATCTTGGTAGAGCCTTTACCTCATCTAGAGGTTGAAAAAGATCTGATAGTGAATATGGACAAATTTTACGAGAATTACGAGAAGATCGAACCTTATCTTAAACCTGATGAAGAGCCAGAAAGAGAACATAGGATGGATCCAGAGAAGGTGAGTGAACTCGAGGACTACACGAATTGTATCCTATGTGCGGCTTGTTTTGGCGGCTGTCCGGTCAACGGAGAGAACGAAAATTATTTTGGACCCGCGGCCCTAGCAAAGCTCTACCGTTTTCATATCGATCCAAGAGATAACGAAGATAGATTGGCTTCAGCAGACGAAGAGGACGGATGGTGGGCCTGCGACTTCTACACGAACTGCAGAAAAGTCTGTCCCAAAGGAGTGCCGCCTAACTTTGGTATAGGTAAAGCTAGACAGGAATTGGAGGGGAGAAAGGATGACGAGGACTGAAAAAGACAGTATGGGTGAAAAAGAGGTGCCGGAAGGAGCATATTACGGCATTCAGACAGTAAGAGCGCTAGAAAATTTTCCGGTCACCGGGTCGACCGAGAGTCCGGAGTTTGTAAAGGCTTACGTGATGTTAAAAAAAGCTTGTGCTATAGCCAATATGAAATGCGGCAAACTCGACGAGGACATAGGAAAGTACATAGTCAAGGCCTGTGACGAGATCCTCGAAAACGACTACCAGGATCAGTTCGTCGTGGACGTTTATCAGGCAGGAGCCGGAACCTCTTTCAACATGAACGTGAACGAAGTTGTGGCTAACGTAGCATTAGAGAGGATGGGAGAAAATAAAGGAGGATACGACAAGATACATCCTAACGACCACGTCAACATGTCTCAGTCGACCAACGACACTTTTCCCACCGCTTCACACATCGCGATGATCGAAACTTCTGAAACATTACTGACCAATTTAGGATCACTAACAGATTCATTCCGCTCCAAGGGCGAAGAGTTCAAAGATGTAGGTAAAGCCGGAAGGACTCATCTGATGGATGCCGTTCCGATAAGTTTAGGTGACGAATTTGTGGCCTACGCTTCAGCCGTGAAAAGAGCCAAGGAAAGACTAGAAAGGTCACGGCGTAACCTTCTTGAACTTCCGATAGGCGGCACTGCTACAGGAAGAGGAGCTAATACACCTGAAGGATTCAGAGAAGAGGTTTTAAAAGAACTGTCGAAACTTTTCGACAGAAATTATGAACCCGCTAGGGATTCATTCGAGGCGATCAACAGTCGAGCTTTGATGGCCGAATACTCTTCCTCTTTAAAGGACCTAGCTACCGAACTGATACGTATCGCTAATGATCTCAGACTTTTAGCGTCTGGACCTAAAACAGGTATAGTCGAAATAGAATTACCTGAAGTCCAACCCGGTTCTTCTATGATGCCGGGAAAGGTGAATCCCGTGATGGCTGAATGTTTGAACATGATCTGCTTTCAGATCGTAGGGAGAGATTCCGCGAACTCTCTAGCGAACCAGGCCGGACAGATGGAGATGAACGTGATGGTCCCTTTGATGACTTACAACATCATAGATTCCATGGAGATGCTAAATAACTATTTACCGGTCTTCGAGGAGAAGTGTGTGAGTGGTATAGAAGCGAATGAAGATATCTGTCGAAATAATATGAAAAAAACTCCAGCTCTAGTCACTCTATTATCTCCGAAGATAGGTTATCTGAAAGCGGCTGAACTCGCTAGAGAGGCCATGGAAAGGGACGTTTCCCTTGAAAAACTGGCTAGAGAAAAGGAAATTCTGTCTGAAGAAGAATTGGATGAGATATTCGATATAGATATGATGATAAACAACAAGTATCGAAATCTCCCCTCATCGTAGGTTTTATGTAGAGGTGCGGGCTCACATAGAACAAGGAGTAATAATAATGTCGGACCGCCAGAACGGATCGAAAGACGAGGCATCTCAGGAACTTAAGGAATATTTTAAAAACGGTATGGAAGCACTAGACAAAGAAGACTACGATAAGGTCATCGAGGAATTCGATAAATTCATATCGATTAAACCAGACTTTGGGATAGTTTGGAACGGAAAGGGCATGGCTCACCATAAGAAAGGAGAGTACTGTGAGGCGTTAAAATGTTACGATAAAGCCACCTTGAACATCCCCAATAATGCGTTGGCATGGATCAATAAAGGGATCGCACACCATGATCTTGGAGAGTACGAGAAGGCGCTAGAGTGTTATGACGAGGTCGTCTCTATCGACCCCAAGGATAGCTCGGTATGGTATGAAAAAGGAGTCACATATTATGATAAAGGAGAACTGAGCAAAGCCGAAAAATGTTTCAAAAAGGCACTGGACCTTGGGCTGGAACCCAAAATAGCTAGGTCTGCATTATCTAAAGTGAGAGAAGAACTTTCTGATCCACCTTGAGTGAAGATCCAAAACGTCCCCTACACCTCTTCCACAAAAAAACATAAGAGTTTGTATATCAGCGCATCTCTTTAGCTTCTTAAACGTAAGTCTACAAAAACTAAATATTTTTCACTAATGAGGATTTCGATTAACCTTTCTAAAAACAGGGTTTGAAAGGCAAGAGCTATTTTCGAGCCTTATTTGAGCATGAATTGCTCTCTTGTGGTTTTTTTTCCTTATATTTTTCTGTTTTTTTC
>PUNG01000089.1 GCA_003551675.1 Thermoplasmata archaeon | reverse complement strand
GTTGGCCATGCTTGGCTACCCTCGCTTTAGGAGCGAAAAGGTTTTTTTTGAGCGAGTAAAGCGAGAGTGAACAGGAACTTTGTTCCTGTGGAACCCTCGCAAGTTGGAGCGAGTTTACGAGTGAAACTTGCGTGTTAGTGGAAATCTTTTCCACGTCACTCGCAGAAATGAGCGTATGCGAATTTCGAGAGTGTTTCGGAGGCTTTGCTTCCGATCGTCACTCGCATTATGAGCGAGCATTGCAAGTTGGATCGCTTTTTCCTGTACACCCTAAACATATAAAAATCTGACTGTTGTGGTAAACCACAAAGCATAATACATCCCACTTGGTTTCTTCGGATATGAAATTATCGACGGGATGCAATTCACTAGATACCCTGCTCGGAGGAGGTATCGAATCAGGTGTCATCACAGAATTCTTTGGAAAGGGCGGAAGCGGGAAGACCAATATCTGTCTTCAACTCGCGAAAAATACGGCATTACAGGGTAAAAAATCGATTTTTATCGATACTGAAGGAGTATCTATAGAGAGGTTGCAGCAGATATCTGGCGACCAATCGGAAGAGGTGATGAAGAATACTCTTTTCTTCAGAGCCCATTCTTTTTCAGAACAGAAGGACTTTATAAAGAAAAGCGCAAAATTGGTCACTGACAGCCAAGGAGATATAGGCTTGGTCATGGTGGATTCTTTCACCGTGTATTACAGGGCTTTACGCAATAAGGACGGCGAGAAAAATCTGTCTCCTCGGCTGGGAAGACAACTGGTAGAGTTGATGAGGATAGCTAGAAAAGAGGACATCCCGGTGGTGGTGACAACGCAGGTTTACGAAGGCGACGACGGTAAAAAGCCCGTGGGTGGTCATATACTTTACCACATAGCCAAGACCATAGTGATGTTAGATGCCTTGAATTCGCACCAGAGAGAATGTATCCTAAAAAAGCATCGTTCCCAACCCGAGGGGATAAGGGTCCAATTCAGGATCACAGACGAAGGTATCGTTACGCCCGGGTGAAAGATTCAAAAGGATTAAATATCCTCCGTGATTTGTTCAAATATGAAACAAGTCAGACCCGCAGATATTAGGGAAATTTACGCACTCCGTGCTCAAACCATAGATTATTTTTTTCCTGAGAGGGAGGAGGAGATCGAATTTTGGCATGAACTGATCCAGAAGTATGGAAAAGATGTTCTACATCTTATGTGCGGGACGGCGGAGTTATCTGTAGGTTTGGCAAAGAAAGGTTATGATGTTACCGCTCTCGACCTCACTGAAGAGATGATATACGTTGCTGAAGATAGGATCGAAGAGGAGAGGAAAAAAGAAGAAGACTTAAACATAGAATTGGTGACCGACGACGCACGGTACTTCAACTTGGATAAAAGATTCAACTTCGCCTTCGTATCTACGGGCGACTTCCACCATTTTGAAGACAGAGAAGACATAGACTCCTTTTTAGCTAAATCCTATGCACACTTGGAACCCGGTGGCGCATTGGCACTTGAGCTTTTTAAACTTCCAGATGAAGATTTTCACCGCGATGAAAAGAAATTCGATCCTATGCGTGCCCCTCCCAACCATATGGATCTTTGGAAGTACAACCAAACTAGTTATAACTCAGATACGAATCTGCTGGAGATAAAGGAAAAACTATCTGTGGATAAGCAAGACGAGGGGGAAGTCAGATCGGTGGAGTATGAGATACAACTGAGACTATTTTCCAAAGACGAGATAAAAGAAATACTCAAAGAAGCTGGCTTTGAAAACATCCATTTTATAGACCATCGTGAATTCACGCCTTACTTAAAAGATTCCAACACATTTGTAGTTATAGGCGAAAGATAAAACTCACATAAAATCTTCTAGCGTTACTTCATCCTTCTTTTGGACCTTATCGCAGTTCTTTTTATCTTTTTTGACGTTCACATCTTTGCTATTGAATTTACTAGAAAACAGGTCGGACTGTTTTGTTCCGGACAGTAGAGCCTTTTCGTCCCATCCGAAAACTTCAGTGACCCTGGAAAGAGTTTTAGCTATCCTTCTTGCATAGTATTCCCAGTCGGGTTCTTTCTTGAATTTTAAGTCAGGCAACCACGGCTCCACTTCCTGTGGTGATCTATCAGCGTCTACAACGACCCAGGAGACCTTCATCCCCGGCGTGAACTTGTAGTCATTCTTCTTCATCTTCCTTGCGGCCTGTACGTTCGGCATGCTTTCTGGATTCTTATACGAGCTGAATTTTTTACAGGTCCTGGATATGACAAGTTTTTCAGGTTCGACTTCACCGTTTCGCACTTCGGTGATCCACTGCTTCGCTCTTTCCACAGCACCTTCTATATCGTCATCGAGCACATATCGGAACAGTTCTTCAAGGGCTTCGTCTTGAGCTTCGAAGGAATCGCTTCTTCGGAGTTCGTAACCTCTCACCAGCATATCTTCTTCCGGCCAAATTATCTTTCCGACGTATCTTTTTTTCCTACCGTGACTGAAAAAGGGGTTCAACACCTTTTCGAATTCTAATATGGTCTCCTCACTGCTGTACTCCTTCGCGATCCTTTCACTGATCTCGATGGTGTCCTCTAAATTATCCTCAGGAGACTGGAAAAAGACGCTGTCAGTATCCGAATATATAACTTTTAACTCTTCTTCTTTTAGGTCCTGGATGAGTTTTTTTATGTTTTCTCTTGCAAAGGCGGTTATACTCTCTCCTATGTTGGGGTCCGTAAATCTATAGAAAGAAGAGGCGAACACGCCGTAAAATGAGTTCATCAAAACTTTTATAGCGTTCTGGAGTCCCCTATAATATCTTTCCTCTTTACCCTCTGACTCTCTCATCTTCTTTTTGACTTCGTCCCTTTCTTTCATCAGTTCTTCCAGGATCTCTGGCAGGATACCTTTCTTTTGATCCGTACTCAAAAATTTAGTACCCGTGGGACTTTCGATGCTTCCCCGCTTCGAAAGGGTAGTGAAACAGATGTTGTTCTTTATGATGATACTGGGATACATGCTTTTGAAGTCTAAAACACTGACCCAGTGGTAAAGTCCTGGTTCTATGGAGTGAACGTATCCTCCCTTTATCTTCCCTCTTTTTCCACCGTGCGACGTCAAAGGAACTCCTATGTTTTGTTCGTTGGCCTTCCTTATCAATATGGAGTCGACGAGAGTAGAAGTTCTGGGATTGAGTCCTTCTTCTACAGGTAGTTTTGCTACGGTACCCATGTCCATCGCTTTATCTATGACTTCCAATTCCTTCAATATATCTAGTGCGAGTTCCGCATCCTTGACACAGTATTCTTTGACCTTTTTAGGGTCCTCCTTCCACTCGTGGTCTATCTCAGAGGGGTCTACGTCGTGCTTTTCTTTCCCCAATAGCTCTTTGGAGACGTGGTTCAATGTTTCTCTCTTCAGATTAAGTTCCGATCTCACACTCCACCATGCGTCGGCGATGATCCTTCCATTCACAGACCAGTATCGGTTTCCTCTTTTTCTCAACTCACCTCTATCTCTGCCCAGGTAGAGGTTTTTAGATCCTACTTTCTCCGCTCTTTCATCGAGAAGGGGCAGATCATAGCCGTTTATATTGTATCCAGTGATTATATCGGGGTCCTTTTCCAGGACGAATCTTTGAAAGTTATTCAAGATATCCTTTTCATCGCCATCGAAGCTCACCCTTTCCCTGCTATCTCCTGATTCCAGAACACATCCGATGGTCAATATCCGGTCGTCTTTCAGACTATTTTCTATATCAAAACTAAGTATGGTGAGCCCTAATTTTTTTGCCTTACTCTCTTGGAACTCCTCGACATCCATCACTAAATCGGTGGTGTAGTTTTCGTTTTTTATCGTCTCTCCTACAGCCGTGATGGTCGAGTCGAGATCCAGATCGTAAATAAAACGTTGTACAAAGGGTATATCCGCAGCTAACACTCTGCACCGCCTTTTAAATCTCTTTCTATATCCTGGAACTTTCCATGGATAGGTACAGACTACCTTTTTACATTTTTTCAGATCCCCGTCCAGCCATAGTTCCTCGTCTATGATGTCTTTTACCTCATGGTCGTTCTCAAGCTCTTCCAAAACACCTTCTGGCGGTTCGACTAATTTAAAGTAAGGATCGAAATCGTGGTACAATAGTGTGATGGATTCTTTTTTTTCAGTCCTCCCGTAAAGTTCTATTTCAACCCCTTCTCTGTCTTCGCTCTTTCGGTAAGAGCCCGATAGGAGTCTTAGAGTTCTTTTTTCCATATTTTATTCTTCACTCCGATACGATCTTGATTATGTCCCCGTCCTTTAACTCGTGGTCTCTTCCGATGACCCTGTCAGTTTTAGCGTCGATAGCTCTTATAAAACCTTCCCCTATATCGGTATGGACTTTAAAGGCCAAGTCCTCTGCGGTACTTCCTCTTTTAAGAAGATAAGCATCAGGAAGTATCCTGCCTTCTTTATCGGTATAATCGTTCTCATTTTCTACGGGATATACCACCATCATATCCAACATGTCGAATACGGCTTTTTCCAAGGTTTCCTGTACTCCCAGACCTCCGTTTTCTTTCATGAAAGCTCTGATCCTCTGGAGTGCCTTTTTTTGTTCATCAGATATGTCTTCTCTCAATATATCAAAATCATCTTCACCGAGTACATAGTCCACTATACCAGAGTCCTTTGCCTTCCTGAGGGCGAGTTCGTATTCTGCGGAAGTAGGGATCACAGCCTGGCCAAGTCCCTCGAGATCCGCAAGGTCTCCCTTTGCGGCGAGGTCCATCTTGTTGGCCGCAATTATGATGGGTTTGCTTTCTTTTCTTATCGTTCGAGCCAAGACGAAGAAGTCATCCTCTTCCCATCTTGAGGTATCCTGGGGGATGTCTACCGTCCGCAGAGCTCTTACCACTTCTACCTCTGTGATGCCGAGACCGGATACTCGTTGGTAGAGAGCCTTATCTAGCTTCTCTCCGCTCACTTCTATCCTCCGAGATACCTTGTCCCAATTATCCTTTAGTATGCCTTTCAACCAATGATCGATCTCGTCTTCTAAAAACTCCACATCTTCTTTTGCATCGTGTTCTCCCCTCTCGCAGGGATTACCTTCTCCGTCGGTAGAGCCGCTGACGTCCACTACATGTATAAGACTTGAAGCCTGTCTTAGATCGTCTAGAAATTGATTGCCTAAACCCCTTCCAGAGTGGGCGTCTTTTACCAGACCGGCGACGTCTATCAGTTGTATGGGGACCATCCTAGTACCCCTTTCACAAGGCGAGTTGTTAGGATCGCACTCCACTTCCAGATGGGTGTGTGGACAGTCATGCGTCACGTATCCAACGCCGCGGTTGGCGTCTATGGTGGTAAAAGGGTACGAGGCGACTTCTACGGGTGTCATTGTGGCGGCTGAGAAAAATGTGCTCTTCCCAACGTTTGGTTTACCTACTAGACCTACTTCCATCTTCTCTACCTTCTTGACAGCAAAAATCACCAATATGTCTAAACCAATAAAGATTTACCTTGTAGTTTTTTGATAAGGTGAGCTTCGAATTCACAATTCAGATCCACAAGCGTAACACAGCTCCGCATCGGGGCTGAGCTCAGTTCCACACACGGGGCAGCTCGTCCCTTCGCTTTCCTCGGTCTTCACTTCGGCTCCACAGGCGTAGCAAATTTCTGCATCGGAACTCAATTCGGTGTCGCACTCGGGGCATTTTACGCTCTCTTTTTCTGTGGTTTCTTCTTCTTTTTCCTCTTCCTCCGGTGCTTCTGGTTCCTCCTGTTCTCCTCCCTCTGCTAGGTCAGTACCGCAGGAGAAACAGACCTCTATATCGGGACCTACCACCGTTCCGCAGCTGGGACATTTGATGGTCTCTTCTTCTTCCGGTTCTTCAGGTTCCTCCGGTGCTTCTTCAACTTCTTCCGTTTCCTCTTCCTCCGGTACTTCTTCAACTTCTTCCGTTTCCTCTTCCTCCGGTGCTTCTGGTTCTTCCGATTCCTCCTCTTCAGGTACTTCCTCCGTCTCTCCAACTTCTTCGGGGATCTCCTCTCTTTCGGGCATCTCTATGTCCAGAGAAGGCACTTCTATTTTTTCACCTATGACTTCGTCTTCTTTTTCCAACATCTCTTGATGGCATTTTAACAGGTCACTCCGTTTCTCGGCCAACTCATGGTCTAGGTCCAGCAGCTCTCTTTCTTTTTTCACTATCTTTCTGCTATCATCTAAACTTTCTTCTAGAGTGGATTGTAGTTCTGCTAGGGTATGAAGTGTTTCTTTTCTCTTTTCCAACATTTCCTCTTCTTCTTTTACGATCTCGTTTTCCCGTACGCCGAGATTTTTTTCCTTCTCTATGATAGCTTCTTCTCTTTCAAGGAGTGCTTCTTGTTTCTCGGAGAAACCTTTCTTCATCTCTCTGATCTCTTCTAATTCCGTATTGAGTTTTTCTTTGAGACCTTCTACCTCTTCCCTTTCGGAGTCAAGGTCCTCTCTTATTTTTTTGATCTTATCTCTCTTGGCCTTCAATTTCTCGTCAAGGTCTTTGAATTTTTCTTCCTTCTCTTTGATCGTCTTTTCTCTTTCATCAAGCTTTTCTTCTCTATCTTTTAACTTCTTAACATAACCTTCCATTTCGGATAGGACCGAGTTGCTTTCTCCATCTTCTGCCATAGTGATACCTCCTTGAATTTTTAACACAGGTCAGTGTAACCGATACGATGAAGGATATTATATTCTGATTTAAGTACCTTACGGGTATTTTCACTCGAAGAGCGGTCCTAGTACTTTTAGTCCCGTTTCTCCAACTTCTAGGGCGTGTTTTTCCATATCGTGGTGACAAGACCTCATCTTTTCTACTTGTATGTAACGGGTGAGCTTTCCCTTTTTTCTGTCGATGCTGATGTTGATCACACCATCTACCAGAAAGCCTTCGTCTCCCAGTAGATTTGCTTCGGAATCCGAGGATCTTTCCATCACCACGAAGCAGTAAAGATCAAAATCTCTTAGCAGTTTGAAGAAGGAGAACATACGTTTTCTCATGTTTTCCGTATCTTCCATGAGAGAGTAAAGTGCTCCTAGAGAATCCAACGTAAATATGGTAAAATTATCTCCCTTTTCTTCTCGGAAGTGCCTCAACATATCTTCTATGAATTCCACATAATCCGTAGTCTCCTCTTCTATTATGTCGTCGATCTCCCGAAGATCGGTTATATCGGATATGTGCATATTGTCGACCAAACTAACACCCAAGTCGTCCATGTTCTTGATCTGACTATCCTTTTCCTCTTCCAGGGTGACGTACAATCCAAAGTCGTCCGTTCCCCTGAGAGCTTTTGTCATTATATCGTAACAAAAACTGGTCTTTAGAGAACCGGGGGGGCCGGTAACCAGAACAACCTTGGGAGAATCAGTGTCCGTTTTAAAAATCCGCTCCAGACCGGGTATCGTATCTTTGAACATGCTAGATCAATCTACCCATATCTAAGCGGTGCATTTAATTTTATCGTCGATTTGTGAGGTTTTGAAAAATTTTTCACGGAACCAAAACGTTATTTTCATCCTCTCTTTTGGGATAGCGATGACAAGCCTCGGCTCTAAATCATTTGGATTCGAATTCGACCCGCCTTTGATCCTCGCTTCAGGGATACTAGATCAAACTGCAGAGTCCATGGAACGGCTTATCCGTGGAGGTATGGGCGGCGTGGTCACTAAATCTATAGGAATGAAAGCTAGAGGAGGACACTCCAATCCTACTGTTGTTGAGTTGGATACGGGGCTTTTGAACGCCATGGGTCTACCTAATCCAGGTATCGACTCTTATATCGAAGAACTTGTGGCATTAAAATCAAAGGCTAAAAACACGCCGTTGATAGGCAGTATTTTCGCATCCGATCCCCATGACTTTGCATTTTTAGCTGAAAAGATGGTTCTGAACGGAGCAGACATAGTCGAACTCAATCTCAGCTGTCCACACGCCGAGGGTTATGGTGCTTCCATCGCCTCTGAACCGGACTTGATGGCCGAAGTGATCGAAGAGGTGAAGAGCACTATAGACGAACCGATCCTTGCAAAATTACCTCCTTCTTCTTTGATCGCTGAAAAAGCAAAAGTAGCTGAAAAGAGCGGTGCCGACGGCATCGTTTGTATAAATACGGTAAAAGCCATGGCGATAAATTTTGAAACACGGACCCCTATATTGGGAAACAAAGTCGGAGGCTACAGCGGACCGGGCATAAAACCCATAGGACTGAGGTGTGTTTTTGAGGTATACAGTGCCACGGAAATACCCATAATCGGGTGTGGAGGTATAACAACTGGAAGAGATGCCTTAGAGTACTTATCAGCGGGAGCATCTGCAGTACAGGTGGGAACCGCCATAAGATCTAGAGGAAAAGAAGCACCTCAAAAGATAGCAGATGAGATGAAAGAGTTGATGGAAAGGGAGCGAATATCGGACCTAAGTGAAGTGATCGGGAAAGCACACGAGTGTGCGGTAAAGTAAAATAAGACGGATAGAGATAGGAGATAAAGAAAATGGTGGTAAGTGAACCGGACCCTGAGGAATTCGTCGAAAAGCAATCGTCTTCGGACTTCACACAGATAATAACTCATATGTACAGGGCGGAGGTACAGAGGGCTTATAACTGGAGAAGAAGACTTGATAGGACGACGGAGTGGTCTATCGTTATTCTATCGGCCATCACCACTTGGGCTTTTAGCGATCCCCAAAGAGGACATGAACTCATACTCGGCGTTTTGATATTCATGGGAACTCTTCTTTGGATCGAATCTAGAAGATACAGGTACTACAATGTCTGGCTGGGCCGTATCAAGGCTTTAGAAGAAAACTTCATAGCTAGAACTCTGTACCCAAAGGACAAAGTGAGTTCTAGAGCCTGGATGAAGACCCTTGCCAATGACTTAAGGCACCCTCAGTTCAAGATACCTCTTTGGATCGCGGTAGCCCACAGATTGAGGAGAGTTTATTTTTGGCTTTTTTCGGTGACTACGATGCTGTGGTTAGGCAAGCTAGCTATACATCCGTATTCTATCCCTGATTTTGCAACCATGATTGAGAGAGCAGGGATCCTGTCCATCCCTGGATATGTGGTCTTTCCTCTGATCATATTCTTTTTGGGTATGTCTGGAATCATCGCATACTATGGACATACTCATGAGAAAAAAGGAGTGAGTTTGGTAGAAGAAGACGTGGTCAGGGACGATTGGGATAAGATGACTTGATCTCATCCGAAAGAATTAAGAAAGCCCTTTTTGATAGAGGTGTATGACCTTTCGAGGATTTATATCGATGGATGTAGAGCCCACGGATAAGATACATGAATTTATGGATGAACTGGAGAGAAGTGGTGCGCCTTTGAATATGGTACAGTCCAACCAACTTCATATGACCGTAAAGTTCTTGGGAGATGTGGACGAGGAAAAGGTAGAAAGGATAGTCGAGAAGGCGGAATTCGCACTCGAAGACTTCCAGCCGTTCACCTTGGACTTGAAGGGCACGGGAGCCTTTCCACATCTGGGTTATATAAAAGTAGTTTGGATCGGTTCAGAAGCTAGGCTTGAAGCTCCTCATGCCGGAACCACAGAAGCTGAAGATATACCCTTCCTGACCGACATGGCTCACAGGGTGGAGGAGGAACTGGTTCCTTTGGGCTTCGAGAGAGATGACAGGGAATTTTCTCCTCATATAACAGTAGCTAGGGTTAAAGGTGGAAAGAACAAAGAGAAATTGGTAGATGTTATAGAGAGTTATGAGAATGAACACTTCGCATCCTTCGAAGTCACGGAATTAACACTGAAAAAGAGCATATTGAAAAAAAGCGGTCCGGAATACCATGATTTGAAAAAGATACCGCTTTGATCAAGAATCACTAATGACTGTTATGGACCCTTTCACGATACTAGGACTCGTCAGTTTCATCCCTGCAGTGGTGATCCTCTATTTTGTTTTAGGAGAGTTCGACGTCTATTTCAAAGATAATAAGGCATTTTTCATGATCATAGTGGGCTTAGGCTTGGGCATGGTGTTGGGATTTTTTTCCCTCTTTTTTGACCTTACAGACTTTTTGATGGCTATTTCCGTGATAGCCCTCATAGAGGTAGTCAAATTCTTTATCTTGTTACAAAAACCGTTCAGACTGAAGCATGACAGCACATTTTACGGTCTGGCTATAGGGACCGGCATCGGGGCCATGATAACCTTCGTGTATTCGTATACCGCCGGTGTGGCATTTATAGATGAAGATATAATGCTTGATCTTCCAACGATCTTGTTCGTTTTTTTGATGTCTTATAACTACACTTTGATAAATGCAGGTACGGGCACCATAATCGGATATGGTAGTTATCGAGGCGAGTTTTGGAAGTATCTTGCCAGGGGATTCATGGTGAGTGGTTTACACGGCTTGGTCATGACATTGGCATGGTCCCTCCAATTCGGTATGATCGGCACTTATGCGATGCTGGGTATCGGAGCCATATACTGTACTGTTTTGATGTTCTACATCTACAACGAAGTCATACCTGCGAGCATACCCGACGAGTTAAAGAAGCGTGTCGAAGAGATGGAAGATTAGGATATCGCCCCTAACTTAATAATATGGGTGTGTGATATGTAGTTTTAGATGAGAGACCAAGATCCTCGTCAAGAGAATTGGGGTGGAAGTCCCGAAAGTAGTTATCCGGACGGAGAAGGATCCACTACAAGGTATGAGGGATACGGCCAAGTAAGGCCTCCTGATAGCTATGGTGACCAGGGAGGTAAGAAAAGATCTGGACTTAAGTTAGTATTAGTTCTGTTCCTGGTTTTCATGCTCGTGGTTGCCATCTTTTTTGTCCCTCTATTTGTGGGCTACCGCTTTCCGTGGGAGAGTGGAAGGGTTTATCCAGAAAAAGCCGAATTCGTACTGAGACGGGATATAACTTTGACGTCCCGCGATAGGATCTCTTATGAGATAGACCTACCGATTCCAGAATCTATCGATAACATACAAGAGATACACGAGGTCAAGGGTGACCCTGATCCAGAATATATAGAGAAATACGGTTACGACTGGATGGTGTGGGAGGAGACGTTTGGTTCTACGATATCTCGTGACAAAAGGAGCGAAACCATCTCCATCACCTATAGCGTATCTACTGAGACGGTTGAATGGGCATATTCATCCGAAGAGTCAGGATATTTAGACGATATAGATGAAGAGTTGAAAGAAAGGTACAATAAAAATCAGTGGCAGCTCGGCATAGATAGGAACGGTGACGGTGAAAACGACTGGATGATCCAACCTGATCATCCCGTTTTAAAGGAGAAGGCGGAAGAGATAGTCGAGGGAAAGAGCAATATATATGATATGTCCAGAGCACTATACGATTGGTTGGACGAAAATATTGTGTACAGGAGGGATGATATCGAAGGAGATAACAGACCTAAACACGCCATATGGACTTATGATGAAAGGGCTGGAGACTGCGACGAGCAATCTTTCCTGTATATATCCATGGCTAGAGCGGTGGGGATCCCCACATGTATAGAGCTTGGAGTTCTATACGACAGGGTCAGAGATGATTGGGGAGGACACGGATGGATCCGTTTAAAATTTATTACCGCTGAAGGAGAGATCGGTTGGGTGAACATAGACCCCGTGAATGATCAGTTCTTCGCTAGAGATGCATTGAGATTCACCATCTGGGCCGATGATGGAAAAGAGACCGATGGTGAATCCCATCTGGAAGACTTTTACACATTTTTGCATTTTTCAGGAGGCCGCCTTGATGATTGGGAAGAGAGCTTCGAGACACTCGATATGGATAAAAGTGGAAGAGTAGTGATAGGTGAAGAGAGTTTTCTCAGTGGTTTTCAAGGGGCACTTTTCGTTAAAGTCGGTACCATGACCACTTTGATTTACTGGTCTAAGAAAAAGTTGAAGGGAAGTTGAAGTCCCGACTCCCGTATTCCCGTCGGAATCAAAGATTCCAACTACTCACAAATCATAGATTTGCTCGTGAACCGTAGTTCAAATCCTCAGATAAGAAAGAAAAGTCCCGCCTCCCGTATTCACGTCGGAATCATAGATTCCAACTACTCACAAATCACAGATTTGCTCGTGAACCGTAGTTCAAATCCTCAGATAAGAAAGAAAAGTCCCGACTCCCGGATTTGAACCGGGGACCTGATGATTTCCGCGGGTGATTAGGCCAGGAAAGGCCATGTAAATACCGACTACAGTCACCCGCTCTAGCCAAGCTGAGCTAAGTCGGGGTTAGTTTCTGAGTGGAGTTAAATATTATTGCTATTTATCCTTTTTGTTTTTTTGTCGGCGTATTCTCCGCAATAACTTTCTTTTCAGCCATCTTGATCCTCTTTATCGGTGCGGGATGGCCGTAAAAGAAGATCACGACCAACCTATGAGGATTCACCTCGGAAAGAGCGATATCTGAAAGTCGTTTGAAGGTCGATACGAAGGCGTCTCCGTCTTTGACTGTTCTAAGAGCGAATTCATCAGCTTCCTTTTCCCGATAACGGCTGTATGCTAGGGTGGCGGGATCCACCAATGAATAGAGTCCGTAAAGGATCAGAAGGAAAAGAGGAAGTTGGTAGATGTTCTCAAAACTCCCCCAGTATGTGAATATCTCACCCGCCAAGTAAAACATAGGGAATATCAACACCGCATTGATAAGCATGAACCGTATCACGTCTTTGTTCACGTAGTGCCCCATCTCATGCGCTACAACGCTCTCTATCTCTTTGGGATGGAATTTATCCAGCAGTGTATCAAATAACAACAATCTTTTTGTTCTACCCATACCTGCGAATCCAGCGTTGGCCTTTTCCGTCTTTTCACCAGCCTTCACAACCAGTACCTTTTCCACCTTTTTGACTCCGTTGGATTCAGCCATCTCGATGAGCCTCTTCTTCAGTTCTTCGTCTTTCAGTTCTTCAAGATCGTAGAATAGCGGCAGGATGACCAGATGTGAGATGTTAGAGAGTACGCCAGAGATCACGAAAAGAAGTATACCTGCGTACAACCACCAAAGATTTGGAAAACTGTACCCTAAAAAGAATAGGCCCAGCACTATCGGCGTGGAGAGCAAAAGCGAAATTGTCAGAGATTTCAGTTGATCTTTCATCCATTCTCCTAGGGTCTCGTTGCTGAGATCGTATTTATGTTCCAGCACGAATCCTGAGTAATAGGAAATAGGGAGAGATATGAGGAACATCAATAGAAAAAAGAGTGCTACGAATATCGCAGCGTTCACCCAATGATGAGCTAGAACGGTGCTTTCCGTCAAGTCGCCGATCCCAATGGCAAGGTATTCTGCGAATCCAGATAAATAAACGATCCCTAGAAAAAGAAGAGAAAGCAGCGTACCACCTAGTAAACCTGTGTACATCTTCTGCTTCGAATATACTTTGGCTTTTTTTCTCCTTTCCTCGTCGAATTCGTAGGGATACTCGACTTCTTTTTTTACTGTAGAACTATCTTGGTGGATTTTTTCTTCTATATCATCATCCTCATCTTCGGAAGATTTTTGAAGATCGAACATACTATCACCTATCCTACGACGGCCTTTTTAAGATCGTCGCTTTCCCAAGGTTTTGTAGCATCCACACCCCATCTTGTAGTCCGTTCTTTCATCGCCAAGTCTTGTCCTCCTTATTTGGAATTTGGAAAAATAAGATCCCCCTATCATATAAAATTTTACTAGGAGATGGAAAAGGTAATAAACAGGAACTAGATGTTTAACCATGCCGGGTTTAACTTACAAAAAGGCGGGCGTGGATATAGACGAGGAAGAAGAAGCGATAGCGGCTCTGACCGATGCAGTCCTTTTTGCTAGGGAAGGCAGAGGCGCACCTTTGAAAAGCGAGTTCACAGGTTTGGTCGCCTTTGGCGAATTCGCCCTTTCACTTTGCACGGACGGCGTAGGCACGAAACTTCTCGTTGCCAACAGGATGAAAAAGTGGGATACCATAGGCATAGACTGCATAGCCATGAACGTCAACGATACCATCTGTCACGGAGCGGAACCCATAGCTTTCGTCGACTACCTTGCATTGGAAGAGCCGGACCCTCGACTAACAAAAGAGATAGGCAAAGGACTTCAAAAAGGAGCGGAGCTTTCCAACATGACCATAATAGGTGGAGAGACCGCTACTTTGGGCGATATTATCACCGACTTTGACATAGCGGGTACGGCCCTGGGTTACGTTAAAAAAGAGGACATCGTCGACGGCACCGACGTTAAAGAAGGAGACAAGATAATTGGTTTACCCAGTTCCGGCATACATTCAAACGGGCTGACTCTAGCCCGAAAGATTGTGAAAAGATCGGAGCACTCATACCATGACGAACTACACTTCGGTATATTGGGCGAAGAACTGCTGAAACCCACCGAGATATATACCAAGGTAGTTTTGGATGCGGTGAAAAGATATGAGATCAAAGGTTTAGCGAATATAACTGGAGGTGGTTTGAAAAACATACGTAGGATAAACAAGGATTTCCAGTATGTGATAGAAAAGCCTCTAGCACAACAGCCGATATTTGAGTTTTTGCAGGAAGAAGGCAAAGTTTCTGGCAAAGAGATGTACAGGACTTTTAACATGGGTATGGGTTTCTGTATGGTAACTTCTTCTGACACGGCGGAGGAATTGGCCGAGCACGTGGAAGGTAAAATAGTCGGTACGGTCAAAAAAGGATCAGGGGTCATCCACGAAGAAAAAGGTTTTGTTTTCAAATAGTTCTTTTACTCTTCAGTATCTCCAAGGGCGGAGCGAGCCTTTTTCAGTACGGACTCTAATTTTCCTTCCAAAACGTTGACCCTCGTACGCAACTCTGCGTTTTCCTTTTTGAGTCTTTCCAACCGTTCTTTTAGCAGGGCTCTTTCACCTTTTTTTATGTGTTCATTTTTCTCTGATCCGTTATGGATCTCTTCCCCCGGGTAACCTTTTAGGTAATATGCGGTCTTTATCTGGACATCAACGATGTTTTCTTTTTCTATATCGTAGTAAACGCTTTTTCTGTCAGTGTCTAGTAAATTTTTATGCAGTTCCTTGTCTCTGGTGATCATAACATCGTTTTCTTCCATCATGTCCACTATCTTGAAGTCCAACATACCTTGATATTCCTCGTCGATATCCACAAAATCATCGGGTTCGTGCAGTTCCATTATGTCCTCTTTTACCTTTGAAGGTAGATTTTCGTCCAATATCAGGCGCATGTTTTTATGGATAGATACCGTGATATTTTACTGTTCGGTCGTTCATGTTCAAAACTACAAAACATTTTTAACGAAGTGCATCTAGTTCTTTTCATAGATGGCTAAAAGACGCAAGAAAAAAGAAGAAGAGGAAGAAGACATCGATTTTGAGATGCCTGACTTCGATCGTGAGAAGTACATGAAGGACCAGATAAACGAAGGCAAAGCCACGCTGGTCAGTGTAGCCGTAGCTCCGCTGTTTTCACTGGTGAGTTGGTGGGTTTTCTCTCTCACCGAAGAAGCCATGATCGCTTTCTTTGCAGGATTAGCTGGTATCTTAGTTTTAAAACCTATATTCGAAACTCTGAAGATAAAAATAGATGAGATGGGGGCCAAGGGCTGGGCAAAAAATCTTGGAGTCTACGCCATGACTTTATTGGCTGTTTGGATTCTGTTGATGAATCCCCCTTTCAGTGACTTCGCCGACCCCAGCCTCGACAGGGTCAGGGTAGAGCTCTATGACGAGCATGGCGTCTTGATAGAAAACGTCACCGACGATCTAGAAGGTCCTTTCAACATCACCATCAGGGCGAAGATAACTTCCAACACGGAGATAGTCGATGAAAGCGTTCGGATCTGGTTGGATGATGATGATGAAAAAAGTATGGAGAGGGATCCTGATAAAGAGCATTGGTATACTGCAGATTTTGAATACGTAACCCGAGGTACTTACACGATAGATGTCCAAATGGAAGATGTGAACGGGAATTATAACTCAGTCTCTTATGAAATAGTTATACCTCCTGAAGAATAGAGCTTTTTTTTCAGAGGTTTTGTGATCTTTTCGGGATTTGCTTTTCGTTTTTGGTTTGAAATTAGGTGCAGAATACGTGTCCGTTCTCATCTGAGCGGTTTTGATGCCATCTGTTTTCGACGTTTTATCTTGTTTGTAGTCGCCGAAAAAACAACTGCTGAGAAGAATGACACATTTGGAGGGGAACACTACATCGATAGTT
>PUNG01000026.1 GCA_003551675.1 Thermoplasmata archaeon | reverse complement strand
TTGTTTTTGTCATAGATAGGGAATGAAGCCAGACCAAAAAAGCTTTGGTCTGGCCTACCCCTACTTCTAAAACAAAAGATTTTTATTCATGTAATCATATTGCAGTTGTGTAACAGGCTATCATACTCTAATTTTCCTTCCGTTGCCTCGCCTCCAACCGCTATCAGCATACCGCTGAAGAGCAGAGAGAGTGCGATGGCAACTACAAAAATTTTGCATTTCATATATCTCTAACCCGATTGCGCATTGTATGTCGTTATATATGTTTTTTGATACAATACTAAAAAATGATTCTTGGATGTCAAATCCTCTCTCCTACCAGGTATATATCTTCCGCTCTTTTCACTTCTACTTCCACATGTTCGCCTATGAGTTCTTTATCTTCGTTCTTCAACACCACGACTTTGTAGTTGTCCATCCTCGCCTTGAGTGAATCGCCTTTGCCTTCTTCTAAGACCAGGGCGTTGGTTCTCCTTCCGACATATCCTTCATTCAGGTTTCTACTGATCTCGAACCTTAACTCGCTCATCTCTTTGGAGCGGATCTTTTTTTCCCTAGAATGTACCTTTTTTCCCATGGCGGCAGCCTTGGTTCCCCTCCGAGGACTAAAACGGGTCACGTTAACTATGTCCGGTCTTGCCCGCTTCACCAACTCCTTGCTCTTCTCGAAGTCTTTTTTACTCTCACCAGGGAATCCTATTATTATGTCCGTGGATAGCGTAAGATCCGGAAACGTATCTCTAAATTCCTTGATCATATCCATCCATCCCTCCGCAGTGTACTTCCTATTCATCCTTTCAAGTACTGCATCGGACCCGGACTGTAACGGTAGATGGAGGAATGAATATATCCTCTCATCTTTCATCAGCTCCATGAACTCATCTTTTATCTCTTTCAGAGTGTCGACGTTCATCATGCCCACCCTTATCCTATAGTTACCTTCAACCTCCAGCAGTTCTTCAAGCAGTTCATTCATATCCGTAGATAGATCTCTGCCGTAGAGGGCGGCGTCTTGACAGGTCAATCTTATCTCTTTGGTAGAAAGAGAGATGAGTTCTTCGAACCTCTGCTTGATCCTCTCTGGTGGTCTACTCTTCAATCCGCCTCTAGCAAACTTGGTGATACAGTAAGTACAATCACCAAAACATCCCGATGCTATGGGGATGGTTCCAATGGTGGGCACATCTTCATCCTGTTTTAAAGGGGAACTCATCTTCACGTCACGAGGAGTAAAAAAATCTAATTCACATCTAGAACTAGAAAAATTCTTTTTTACCTGTTCAAAGCTTTCGATGGACGGTAAGCATCCAGAGACGATTACTTTTGAAACCTCATCCTGTAACTCCTTTATCCTGCGTTTCATACGTTCTTCAGTTTTGCCGATGACCACACAGGTCCCTATAAGCGCCGTATCGGCATCTTCAGGTGAACCCACCCTTCCATGTCCTTTCTCTTCTAGAGACTCGGCTATCATCTCTGTCTCACCTTGATTCATGGTGCAACCGTAGGATTCGACGTAGAACTTCATCACTGAACCATTGGAAGAGAGTGCTATTTTACATTTGCCTCTTTTTCGACCGGCTCTGTGAGGTTTTTGAGCTACGTGTTCCATATGAAACTTCGTGATTTGACCGCTTTAGAAGTTCCAGACGACTTCATCGCCGGGTTCAGAATAATGAAAGATCTCGGTCTTTGAATCCCATCCCTTTCTTACAAGATCGTCTATCCACTCCACATTTCCGAAGGTATGCATGGGAACGAAATACTTGGGTCTGACCTTCTCGATGAACTCCACCGGTCCCGCCCAACTTTTTAAGCGTTGGTCCGTGTTGGAAAAGGCGATGTCTATATCTTTTTCCTTCAATATGTCCGTCGTTTCGTCGAATACTTTTACATGCTCTTTTCTCTTCTTCTCACTCCATTCAGGCCAGTTCCATTTGGCTAGGTCTCCGCCGAAATAAACGGTCAGCGAGTTGAGTTTTATCAGATAGGCCACGCCTGCATCGTTACTTTCGAAGGTCCTTACGCCTATATCCTGTAAAGAGTACGATGAATCCGGTCGAGCTTCGGTGATATCTTTTAAAGTTACAGATAGACCATGAGATGGCACGTCTCTAGATAGTATGAAATGTGTACTTTCCGCATCTGAAGAGAACTTTGCAACGTCGGTAGAAAAATGATCTCCGTGGGCGTGTGAGATGAAGACGTAAAGATCTTTTTCGCTCAGCATTTTTCTGAACTTATCTTCCGCCTTTTTTTCAACTCCTCCGCCAGGGTAATCGAACAGGAGTACTTTTTTGTCTACCTGTAGAGAAAAACAGCTGTGGTACAGATACGTTATCTTTACATTCATATCGTTTCCACCGATCTCATCTTTCTAGATAATGATCCATGACCCTACATTTTGAACCTTGTAGAGTTCGTGGTCTTAGAGCTCGTAACTTGGTTAAAAAAGTTACGAGTCCTGATTGGTTTTTTAAGTGCATCCGTGACTCAAACTTCCTTGACACTTATTATATATCGGTGGCTTTCCTGCTCAACACCTTCAACGGTTTTAAATTCGATATCTTTTGAAAGATGATCGGCGGCGATCTTAACGTGGTTCAGAAAGATACCCGCATCGATATGGTTCAATTTCTCGAGGTCGGCGAATCTGTCTATGACTCTTTTTAAAAGACCGCCTTTGAGTGCGATATATATGTGTAAAAAATCGCCTTCTCTTTTTACCCTCCAAGGCTGGCCGTTTACCGCGGAAGGAGCCATACGGGCCGGATCGAGTATCTCTTTCCAAGTTTTGGAAAACTCTTGGCTTCCCTCCAAAGTCAGTTCCCATATGCTCTTCCTCTTCGCATCCTTTCTGTTGTCCCGCCACGGACTCTTCTCTTCTTCTGTATGTCCAAAAGCCATGAGTATTATGGGGTCCAGATCTTCATGTAAACCTGCAGATCTCTTCACTTTTTCTTTATCGAAATTCGCTCCGATCCAACAGCTTCCCAACTTCCGGCGGGTGAGATCCAAAACCACGGATTCCATGGAAAAGCCTACGTTCTCCAGATACCCTTCTCTTTTTTCTGTACCCATCACCAGATAATAGGGTGCATCCACTTTACCGTAATCAAGAACTATACCTGAAACAGCTGTTCTAATCTCTTCTCTTTCAAGTATCTTCACATCTGTATCTATCTCAGGATAAAACTCATCTCTATGTTCGATAGAGTCTTTTACGTATCTAAGTTCTTCTTTCGATAACTTTTCATGAGAATATTTTCTCACCGACTTCCGTCTGAAGATAGCTTCGTACCTGTCCATATTTTCACTTGCGCCCTACAACTATCAGCCTAGATGCGTTTTCATCATATCTAGACCTGTCTAGGTCTCCATAAACCTCTATGTCTACGAATCCAGCTTTCTCTAAAATATTTTGAAGTTCGCGTGCCGAATACAGTTGGGTGTAAAAAGATCCTTTTTTGACCCCGTCGTCTTTGATCAAGATCCATCTGTTTTCCAACAAGCCCCAATCATTTTTTATTATGCGCTCTTCTAAAAAATAACCTTCGTCCATCTTCTCCCAATTTTTTTTGGTATATATTCTAGCTAACACTTCTTTCCCGATGACGTCCACTAGAAATTTACCTCCGGGTTCTAAGGAAGAGTAAACATTATCTATCACTTTTAAATTATCTTCTTCCTTCTTAAAATATCCAAATGAAGAGAATATACTCAACGCCGCATGATAAGTCTCTTCTCTTTTGAAATCCATCATATCTTCTCGGATGAACTCGATATCCAGTCTTTCTTCCTTCGCTTTGCTCCTAGCTTCCTCTATATACGTCTTGGTCAGATCCACCCCCGTAACATGATAGCCTCTCCTAGCCAACTCCAAAGAATGTCTTCCTATCCCACAGCAGAGGTCTAGTACTCTATCTCTCCTCCTCAGATCGAGGATCTCGACTATCTTTTGCACCTGACTATAGGTCCTTTCGACCCTTTCTCCATGAAAAAGTATGGACCGAAAATCTTCCCAAAACGATTGATTCTTAAACCACTCTTCATCCATATTAGATCAACCCAGTGATCTTCGTCTGAAGTGGATTCATACTATAAATAATTTTACGGTTTTTTCAAGTTTCGTACACCCCCCTCCCTTGTCAACCTTTAAGTAAAGGTTTTACGCTTACCATCACAACATGATGCTCGAGGACCTGTACCGGGCTATGAGCGGTCTTTCCGAAACCCCCGACCATTGGGGTGAACCTTACTTCAGTCAGGATCAATACTATGAACCGTGTCCGTTGTCTGAAAAAAACTTACATGATTATGAAGTGAGTGAAGGAGAAAGGATAGTCTGCTGCGTGGACGGAGGGAACAACAAGATATACGAAACTCCCACGGATAGCATACACCTGATAAAGGTGTACTTCAACCTTTTCAAAGGTAAAAGGAGAGTGAAGAACTTCGATGCCTTCACCGCGATATTGGTGTCGAGTTACGAAGATGGGCGTATCAAAAGTGAATTGATCCCTCAAAACGATGTTATCCCCCTTGAAAAGACCTCGTACGTTCTTAATAAAGATGAACTAGAAGACGGCAGGCACGTGACCGCGGGACATACCATAAGAAAGTACGTGGAATGGAAAGCACTGCAGTACGTAGCGGAAGAATTTTTAGGACCAGGAGATATAGTGGTCAGAGACGGAGTACTGCAGACCACGGTTGAAAGAGAGAGAAAATACGCTGAAAAGAGCTACCAAAAAGTGGAAGAAAACGGAACCATATTAGTAGGCATCGCAAAGACCAGCGCTTTAAGGACCACAGCGGGTTACCCTTTGGTCGCTTCGGTCAGATCGATAGCACGTGAAGCCCACAAAGGATCAAAACGCTGGTGTTATCATCCCATAGCTCACAACTCACACCCCGACCATAAGGGAGAGATGTACATTGTAAAATACCACCCATCCTCGAATTACGCCTTCCGAACGGAGTTCTACAGAGGTAGTCATGAACAGGTCGAAGATGTTCTAGGTCATCTCGCCTTTCAAGCAAGGGATCCGATATTTTTAGGTTATCCCTACGGTTTGGTAGATGCCGACAAGATGGCTAGGGTCACGGATGAAGAAGTCGAATATCTTAGAAACATGGGAGATAACAAGATGAGCAAAACCTTTAGAGATAAAGTTAACTCGTCCAATGCCCACGACAGGTTGAGTGAGATATAATATATAGGAGTTGATGATATATGCCCATAGGTCAGATAGTAGGAGGAGAGTACGGCGAAGTCTTGATACGCCAGAAGAGTGGAAAGACCATCGAGATAGGAGATATGTTAGCGATAGACGATCTGATACTGCAAGTTTTAGATCTAGAATACGGCTCACTTTTGGAACAGACCGACATCGAAAGGATGAGCGGCATGGAGCTCGAGGGTTACGAAGAGACCGCCCTGATGGAAGAGGAGATCAGGAATTACATCTACGCCAAGGCAAAACCACTCGTCAGGATAATAAACGGAGAGCCTAAAATACCCAAGATACTGCCTCCCTTCTTCGGATGTTTGAACAGGGTGGAAGAAGAAGATTTCCAGTTCTTAGAGGAACCGGACAACAGTCTTTACCTGGGCAAAGTCAGGAGCGGTAGTCAGGTGCTCGATGTTCCTATCCACATCGACGGAAAAAAAGCCCTTTCACACCACATATTGATACCCGCGACCACGGGCAGGGGTAAGAGTAACCTGGTAAAGGTGATGCTCTGGAACTTGATCCCAAAAGATTACGCAGGTCTGATCATAATAGACCCCCACGACGAATACTACGGCAGGAACGAATTGGGGGCCAAGGATCATCCCGAAGGTGGAAAAAAAGTTGATTATTATTCTACAAACCCACCTCCCGGCGGTTACCATCTTAGGATAAACTTATCCATATTGAAACCTTGGAACTTGAAGGGAGTCGTGGAACTCTCTGACGCCCAGAGCCAGGCACTTTACGTTTACCATACAAATCACGGCAAAAACTGGTTAGAAGCTTTGCTGACTTCTTGCCCTGAAGAAGCGAACGCACACGGTATAAGAGAGACCACGTTGGACGCTCTAAAACGTAAACTGAGACTCACCTTCGATCTCAGAGTGAAAAACGGAAAGGTAAGGCCCATGGGCAGCATATTCGTCAACAAAGGTTCAGAAAGCCTAGTAAAGGACATAGCGAAGGCGGTGGAAGAAGGTAAAAAGGTGATCCTCGACACCAGTTCGCTGCCGCAGAACAAAGAACTCCTCATAGCCAGCATAATCACCGACCGTGTTTTCAAGAACTACAAGAATTATAAAGAAAAAGGAGAGTTGGAGAATAAACCTACTGCGGGTATAGTCATAGAGGAGGCTCCACGGGTACTTGGTGAAAGAGCCGGAAGGAACGTCTTTCATCAGATAGCTAGGGAGGGAAGAAAATTCAGAGTGGGTCTGATAGCTATAACGCAGCTCTCCAGTATGATACCGAGAGAGATATTGGCAAACATGAACACCAAGATTATCTTGGGCAACGAGATGAAGAGTGAAAGAGACGCCATAATAGGCAGCGCCGCCCAGGACCTCTCAAAGGATAGTAAGAACATCGCTAGTCTTGATAAAGGTGAGTCCATAGTGAGCAGTATATTCACCAAATTTGCTTTACCCATCAAGATAGACCTTTTCGACGATCTGGTGGAAGAAGAAAAAGGGAGTGAAAAAAAGTTAGAATTTTTTGGATAAATAAAAAAAGTTTTTGGGGAAAGGGGTTTTATCCTTTCTTTTTGTGGTAGATGGCTACTGTAGCTATCAGTGCTAACGCCAGTAGTACGAACGTGAATCCCGGCGTATCATCATCGTCGTCGTCTTCCTCGAAGTTAGCGGTTATCTCCATGTCTTCTTCCATGGTGAAGGATATCACTCTATCTTCTTCATCTTCTTCAGCAGTACCGTCCCACTCTGAGAAAAGCCAGTCCTCATGTGGTACTGCCGTAAGAGTGACTTCGGTTCCCTCTTCGATCTCCATGACTTCATATCCGTCCAGTTCCATCTCTTCACCGTTGTACTCCACGGTAACGTTGCCTTCTCCTTGTATATTTATCGTTAGGTCATACGTCTCGGCTTCCTCCTGGAAATGTGCGGTCAGATCCTTATCCGCATCCATGGTGATCTCCATGGTTGTATCCGTTCCGTCAACGTCTCCAGTCCACTCCACAAATTTGTAACCTTCGTCCGGTACTGCCGTAAGAGTCACTTCAGTACCTTCTTCGTACTCCGTTTCAGCCGGGTCGAGCTCTACAACTCCTTCTCCTTCTATGTTTACGGTGAGTTCGTACCATTCTGGTTGATAGAAGTTGGCAGTTATATCTTTGTCTTCATCCATGAACACCGTTATCTCATGGTATCCACTCTCGTCTTCAGGAACATCTCCCGTCCATTCCATGAACTGCCACTCGTCTTCAGGATGAGCCTTCATCGTGACATGTTCGCCTTCATCGAGTTCCAGCGTGAATCCATCGTCTACCATATCATCTTCCACTTCTACCGCACCTTCTCCTTCTATGTTTACATCCAACGTGTACCTTTCTACTTCTTCTTGGAACCACGCTGTTACCTCTTTGTCATCGTCCATGATCACAGTTGTTTCCTCGCTTGTTCCTTCAACGTCTCCAGTCCACTCAACGAATTCGTAACCTTCTCCAGGGATAGCTGTTAAACTCACTTCGGTTCCTTCGACATACTCCGCTTCATCTGGATCTACTTCTACTTCGCCTTCTCCTTCTATGTCAATTGTCAATTGATAGTGATCCGGCTCGCCGAACACCGCTAGAAGCTCTATGTCACGGTCCATGGTTATGGTGATCTCTTTTTCCGTACTGTCGTATCCCATCCATTCCACGAAAAGCCAATCTTCGTCAGGTATAGCTTCCACCGTAACTTCCTCTCCTTCTAGATGAGTATAGGTACCCGGTTCGGGATCTGTGGTTCCACCTTCTTCCGCATCGATGATCAACTGATACTCTTCCAAGACGGTGATGCTCACCTCGTCATGATCATTTTCACTGAATACCCCAAGAACATAGTCTCCTGATCCTTCGCCTATCCATGTGAAATCACCTTCATACGTATCACCTACTTCGAGTGTAATCTCGGTGCTATCTTCGACCCCTTCGTTGACGGTAAATTCTATTGTCTGGGTGTCTACATCCGCTCCGGTGTTCGTCACTGCGTACTCTACTGTGACCGTCTCACCTTTTTCGTATTCGGAGTCTTGGACGGGTGAAACGATCTCAACTTCGAAGTTCGCTCCTGCCGTGGTGGTGAAACTCCATGTCTCCGATTCGTAGGTTTCGTCGCCGTCGTCCGCTACAACATACCATTCATAGGTAGTTTCTGCTTCCAGACCATGCCAGGAAGTCACGGCGTAGGTTCCACTGGCCACTTCATCATCGCTCCCTATAGGACTCTCGTCCGAGGCGTCGTAAAAGGTAACGTCCATGTCTTCACCACCATCATGTCCCACTAGTACTCTCAAGTCCGTGTCTAGACCTACGTTCTCGGCCCCATCTTCCGGTTCCGGAAGAACTGGTCTGTTATCGTGATGCGTCACCAGAGTAGCTACTGCGTATTCGCCGTTAGCTTCCGCCACCAATCCAACAGATGAAAATTCCTCGGGATTCTCCGTCATATCCTGCGCCACTGGGACCTCTATAACTTTCTCAAAGTTTCCATCTCTGTCCGTTTCCGCCTCCCATTCGTCCCGGGGTCCCGCACCTTCAAGAATACTTATCACGATGTCTTCGCCGGGATGATCTGGGAACTGCCCCGTCAAAGTGACTTCTTCCCCTACGTCCTGCTCTGAGGGGTTTATCTCCAATGTGTTTGCACTCTCTACAATATCATGATCTGTTAGTTCCATTATCATATCCGCCTCTTCACTATGTATCACTTGCTTCACCGACAGACCGAGATCAGGACAGTACCAACGTTGTTGATTACCTTCTTCGTCACCGCTCACCGTTTTTGTGATGGGATAAGTTTCAAAACTACCGGCGGGAACTCCTACGGTTTCCGTGGACGATACGGTGTTTTCTCCCTGATAGTCTATCATATCGTCGAAGTGCTCTTCATCCACATCGTCGTCAACCACTACTTTACTGTAGCCCCAACTCCTTCTCATGCTTTGGGTCATGAACAGATCGTTCTCTCTCACCGGAAAATCATGATACTCCGTGGGAGGACGGTGGGTCTGATTCATGTAGAGCCATCCTTCGACATCCACGGTTATTATGAATTGATACTCGGCATGGTAATATCTGAACTGGCGGTCCTCTACGATAGCTAGATCGCTCATCCTTAAGAATTGATAACCATCGATATATCCTCCATCGATGTCTATGGTTCCAACTGGAATTTCAGCGCTATCTATCTCCCCATCTAATATATCGCCGTCTACAGATACATTATAACCTAGATACGTCTCGTCTCCAAGTGAAAAATGCTCTATCGATTCCACTGTATATGTTATCTCTTCTTCAAGGTGTACATATTCTTCCTCTTCAGTATCGTTCTGCCACAGATTCTGATAGTAGGTCCAAGAGCTGCCTATCTGTAGTGTAGGTACGTCCGCTTCAGACCGTGTGACCTCGTCCGATCCGGTTTCTATGTGCGTCTCCGGTGTTTCTCCGACTTCAAGAGAGCCATATGCCATGCCTAGAACCGACAAAAAAAGTACGGCCGTTATGGCAATCACTGCAAACACAAAAAACTTGCCTGCTTTATTCTTTTCATACATATTTTCGACCTTGTTACTGATATGTTAGTAATATATATAAAGATTAGGTCGTAGCGCTTAAAAACCAAATCATTAAATAATCAAGGCCGTTTTAGACACATACTGAAGGTAATTATCATGAAAAGGTATGATGTTTTAGCGGTAGGTGGCGGTATAGCGGGCCCTGTGGGTGCCAAGCTAGCGGCTAGAGATGATCTAAAGTCTTTATTGATAGAAAAAAAGGAAGTGCCACGTCATAAAACGTGTTCCGGTATCCAATTTCCGTATCTGGAGGAATTGGTCGGCTCAAAGATACCGAAGAGCAAGTTGTGCAGTAACGAACTCTACAAAGTTGAGATGGTCACCCCCGATGACGAGGTACTCAACGGGAAGATGGATATGCTGAACTTCTGGAGAAAAACCTTCGATCATTGGCTGTGCGAAGAGGCGGAGAAAGCCGGCGCCGAATTCAGAGATGGAGTCGAATTGAAAGATCTTCAAAAGAAAAAGGGTCACTACATAGCTAAATTGAAGGAAAACGGAAAGGAAAAAAAGATCAAAACCAAATACATCATAGGTGCGGACGGCGGCCATTCCACCATACGAAAAAAGTTCCGACCAGAAGAATTCTCTGGTGAAAGCAGGGGAGCCGTGATCAACCTCTATTTTGATGGAGACCCCGGCAGTTTAGATCCCAACACGCTGTACATGATACACAAAAAAGAATTTTCTGATTGGATGTTCTCCTGGGTGTATAAAAAAGATGATGATTGGATAATAGGCACAGGTTCAAAAGAAAATCCCATGGAAACCTGTAAAAACTTTTATGATTATATAAAAGATAAGTACGAGCTCGAAGGTGAGATAGTAGACAAAAAAGGCTTCGCTTCTGGTTCTAGTTCTACGGAGAAAGTTTTTCTTGGACATGGAAACGTACTCATGACTGGAGACGCGGCAGGTTTGGTAGACCTTTACCGTGGACTCGGTATGGATGCAGCAGCCTTAAGTGCAAGACTCAGTGTAAAATCCATCAAAAAAGCGGAGATATCTGGTAAGCCCGCCATAAATCATTACGAAAAATTGATGGACAGGATAATCAAGCAGAAAAGAAAACACGATAGGATACAGAAAAAAAGATTCAGTTCTGACGAAGTGCTGAAAAAAAGTCTATCTAAATCTAACTTGATGAAAGACGGATTGAAATTACTTTTCTACAGCAAAGTGGTCAACAGACTACTGTCCACGGATAAAAAGATACTACTTCCACCTTAAAAAACGAAGATACAAAAAACTTTAATCATACACTAACTATCTAACATAAAAGGCGGATACTATGAAAGGAAAACTCCAAAAACTGTTTTGTTTACTCGCCATAGGTATATTAGCGTCTTCGCTCATCGCCGGCTTTTCTTCAGGCTCCATGGATGAAACTCTCTCAAGAACATCTGAGATCTCTTCTGCAGAGGAGTACTGGAGCGTGAGGAGACCCAGCTGGCAAAAAGGCGATCACTGGAATTACACTTACCATCTCAATACAACCGACGGCCCCATAGAGTCCATGTACGAAACTGGGACCGTGAACTACACGGTGGAAGGAGAAAGATCCATAGTAGTAGGTGGTACATCTATGACGGTATACCACGTAATCTCATACAGAAATTTCCGGGCCGTTGGTGAAAGAGAAGAAGACGAACCTGTAGGTACGGTAACCTTCGACCTATCGGGCTACACTAAGTCTCATGAATACTACAGGAGAAGTACTCTTGAACTAGTTGCTTATGAATCTACAACGGAGATGGAAGGTATCTCAGATGTGACGGTTGTGGACGATTTCGAGTTAGACATGTACATCATCGATAACTCAGACGTTGAAGCCACGCAGATAGGAGATTTTTATTCATTTCCCATAAGGCCAGAAGATGAATGGAGATCGGAGTCAAGATTAGATATTTACGCCAATTCCTACACCAATATGACTTCACAAGATGATCTTCCGGGATTTCCAAGGAGCGAGGAAGACATCTATGATTACGAAGTGATACACGATCACGGATTGGAAGCGATTGGTATGAAAACCTTGGAAGTTGGAGACGCTTCCTATGATGCCGTAGAGATCAAAGGTACGGATCAGTGGACCTGGAAAGAATCCGATGTCGACGAAACAGGTCACGTTACCACGTACTTCTCCCAGGAAGTAGGAAATGCCGTCTACACATCCATGGAGAATATCTACGATGATAATGCAGGTGTGAATGTGACCGACGCCACCTACACCCTTGATTCTTACAGCTATGAATATTCGCCTCCGGAAGATTTTGAATTCGATGCTTATGTAGAGGGTGATGTATATCAGTGCAAACCCGGAGAAGAAGTAACATATCAGATCACCGTTGAGAACAGAGGGAAGTACGATGACACACTGACGTGGGAGATGGAAAACTGCACCTACATCCTTTCTGTCGAGGGAGAAAAAAGGATAAGCATACAGGAAGGCGAAAGTAAGACATTCGAGGTGACTCTTACATTTTCGGAAGATTCAGAGTTAGATACCACTTATAAACACACATTGGGATTTCGTTCCATGAACGACCCATCCATGAGCGCAAACGTGATCCTAGAGACCTGGATATGCGAACATTTTCTCCCGGTGATCGAAAGTAGGTCCCCTAGATTGAGGAACTTGATAAGATACTCAAACGAGACCGTCGAACTCAGCGTAGGAGTCCATAATCCTGAAGACGACGATGTGATAGTGGAATGGTACATCGACGGAGAACTTTACAGTGAAGGAAATGAATTTGATAAAAGTTTCCAACCAGGGGAATATACCGTGACCGTTAGAGTCACCAACCAGGGGAATCATCCGGACGACTATGTGGAAGAAAATTGGAATTTAGATATCAGAGAGCCGGAAACCCCACAATATTTCCTTCTTATCCTTCTTGCAGTCATCATCGCCGTGGTCGTGCTCGTGATAGTGATAGTCTACATAAAAAGAGATAAGATCAAAGGACTGTTATCCAAGGACTCTTAGACTCATGCCTCGTCTATAACTTCTTCCAAAGGCATGATCATATATTCCGTCATCTTATCCTGCGCCTTTTCTTTTATCCCAGGTGTGTTGAGCAGTATCTTCAAGAAGAAATTTTTGATCCTAGTTTTGTACTTTTTCTGAGGAAAATCATATAGGTCATGTTTTTTGTAGAATTTGTGGTCTTCGGTGAAGACGAATTTCATCTCGTAGATCAGATCACGGAATATTTTATGACCGCCTTCTCTACGGAACGTATAAGGCCGCATGAAATCATTCTCCAAGGACCAAGAGAAGTCGCGAGAGAACTGCCGTATATGATCGGTAATCAGTTGGGAATCTTCCGCCTCATCAGTTACGATACCCACTAAATTCGTCAAGCCCATCTCGTTTCTAGATTTGAGTATTTCTTTTATATTAGAATTCTGTTTCAAGGGGCCGGAGATTATATATCCCAATTGCTGTCCCATGGTTCGTGGACAGTGTCCGTTATAGAAACTTCTGTCGTAAAACTGCTCCCATATGGCGGGGAAACATCTATTCTTTATCTTGGTAGCGTATATCACCGCATCTGCCGGCTTGATATTTTTCTCGTAAAATTCCTCGTGCTCGTCTTTGTAGATGCAGGACGCGGTATTAACACATCTAACACATCCTAAACATCCTCCCTTCACCTCGATATCATGAAGATTGAATACCTTTACTTTATATTTCATGGACTTGACAAAAACACCTATCATCCGTTTTAGATTCTTATCTTCATCGGTATGATCCGATATCAAGATTATGTCGTAATCCTTCTTTTTATTAGATACATTTCTAACGGCTCCGGGCTCATAGGAAAAATCACTTTTTTGTACAGACACGAACTCTTTTGGTGTTTTGGCTTGAGCCTTGATGTATCTAAAAAAGATATCTGCAAATTTTTGGAGTTCTTCCCTTTTGTCCTCCTCTAAAAGATCATACATCATGGCAGAAAAACCATCCACGTATTCCATACCCATGTCTTCCGAACTAGCTTTTAGATAATTGTGAGCGGTATGATCATAAAATTTTGCCGATGTGGTTATGGTTGTACAGTACTTTCCTTTAAAAATTTCTTCACGACCTTCTTCGAATATCCTGTCTATGAAATATATGAGCTGGGAGGGAACTGTACACGTATAAACGGGAACAGACCAGATGACCCCGTCGGCTCTGCTCACGTCTTTTAATATCGATTCAAATTTCTTTTTGTCCTTCAGTATAGACCTTATCTTTTTCCCAACATGATGCTTGGTAAAATTATGTTGAGGAAATTTTTTTTCCAGGTACTTCACATAATGAAGTGTTATGCTATCATCACTTTTCGGGCTTCCGTTGAGAACCACTAGATCCATCTTAACTTCTCCGTTGGTTCATAACACTAACCCTTATATAAGAATGATGTCGATCAGTACGTTCACGGAAAAGCTTTTTGACTCAATTATATCTTCTTCTAGATATCCTTTCTTCCTTAGTGGGTCCTCGCATCTCCGGATCCTCTACTTTGTCAGCATATCCTATACACAGAGGACAGGTGCCCCTTCTTTCTATGATAGTAGGTTTTCTCACATCACCCCTAGAATAATTTCCAACGATCCTCAACAAAAATTTTTTGAACCAAACTGAGGCGGTCATCGTTTAATAATATACATTATAAGTAATAAACTTATTCATTCGAAAAGAAAGGAAAGCGCCGAGAAAGGGATTCGAACCCCTGTGGTGCAGAGCACCACGAGCTGTTAGGCCTCCTGATGGAGAACTCCAAGCTCGCGCCTTGCCAGGCTAGGCTATCTCGGCGGAACGTAAATAGAAGTAAACAGAAGGGATATATAACTTATTTCCATGGGTTCAGTTCCATCTCTTTGGGTACCGACCCGTGGGCGAGAACACTCTGTCCGTTTTCACGACTATACCTTTCTCTCTACTGGCGATCTTTTCCGCATCATAGAGCGTTTCTCCTACCGCTAAGCCTTCACCTTTGATCGAAAATAGAGCGACCCTGTCTCCAGCATGAAAATCATCCATCTCTAACACACCGGGTGCGGCTAGATCGGCCCCGTTCAATATGGCTCCGGCTGCAGTATCTTTTACCCTCACCTTTGGAAAGATGTCTAAAGCCCTTTCGTAGGGTTTTAAAACCTTTTTCAACTCTTTCTCTTTCCCCACCTTGTAGTATTCATAAGCATCTCTTACCGTGTTGAGAAAAATCGTTTCTTCTTCCTTGAAGCCGCCGGCTTCGGTCCGTCTTAGTTCCATCATATGAGCTCCGGTTCCCATGGCTTTGCCTATATCCTTACATAATGTCCGGATGTATGTTCCTGACTCGCATCTCACCTTCAAAAGATGATCTCTTCCTTGTGACTCCAATAACTCGATGCTGTGTATCTCCCTCTCCCGAAGTCTTCTCTTTACGCCCGAACGCACCGGAGGAGTCTGATAGATCTTACCTACGAATTCATGGATCACCTGGGCAACTTCTTTTTTGTCGATGTTGCCGTGAAATTTCATGGCCGCGACATATTCTTTAGGAGACGAATGTAACAGGTCTAAAAGTCTTACAGTTTTACCTATACCCATGGGCAGAACACCTGTAACATTGGGGTCGAGGGTGCCGCTGTGACCCGCTTTGAGGTCAAATATCTTTTTTAGCCATGCAGAAACCTGGTGACTCGAAGGGCCCTCCGGCTTATCGATTATCACCAAAGATCGGGGTATCATGTCTTCTATGGATCTATCATGAGGGAACTCGCCCCATTCCGAAAGCGTATTGACCTCATCCACGACGTACTTCATCTTTGACACCTTCTATTATCTTATTTACTATCTCTTCAGGTCTGTTACTATCAGAATCCATGAGCGCATCATAAAAAGATGTGTCCGAGATATCGATATCATAATACTCTCGGTACCTTTTCTCCTCACTCTTCTCTCTTCTCACGACCTTCTTTTTTAATTCTTTCAGATCGTCATGACCCTCTCTTTCAGCGATCCTTTTTACCCGGACATCCAAAGGTGCTTCGATCCAGACTTTGTAAGCTTTCTTATCCGACATGTGCAGAAGATGACCGGTAAGCCTTCCTTCCAAGATCATACCTGGCGAAGCTCTTTCGATCATGTTTTCGTCCAACTTCTTGTCGATCTTTTCATTTTCTTCAGCAAGAACGCTGAAATCCTCTAAAGACATGTCTCTTTTCTCCGCCATATCTCTGAATACTTCACCCGCAGAGAGTATTTTCATACCTGTTACCTCGGAGAGTTTCTCTGCTGCGGTAGAAGTACCACTACCAGGAAGTCCACTGATAGTGATCAATACTCTTTCGAATATATCGGAAGAAACTACGTCTCTCCCTCCTTGAGACGTTTTTTGAAGTCGTGCATCTTAAGCACCACCAT